>NZ_JBHVHF010000300.1:0-9487 GCF_042800315.1 Streptomyces sp. NPDC057638 | reverse complement strand
ACCATGTGTCGTCCGCCCCCGCTCCGGGAGCCAGGAGTGACCCGTCAGGCCTCGACGGAGTCCTTGTCCTTGGTGGTCGTGGGACCGTCACCCTTGTCGGCGGCCTCGGCGGCCTCACGCTCGGCCTGCTTCTTCGACGCGATGAGGCTGGTGATCGTGGTGACGATCAGCACACCGCAGATGACGGAGAGCGAGAACGTGATGGAGATCTCCGGCACGTGCACACCGCTCTCATGCAGCGCGTGCAGCACCAGCTTCACTCCGATGAAGCCGAGGATCACCGAGAGGCCGTAGCTCAGGTGGACCAGCTTCTTCAGCAGTCCGCCGATGAGGAAGTAGAGCTGACGCAGACCCATCAGGGCGAACGCGTTGGCCGTGAAGACGATGTACGGGTCCTGGGTCAGACCGAAGATCGCCGGGATGGAGTCCAGGGCGAAGAGGATGTCGGTGGTACCGATGGCGAGCATGACCACCATCAGCGGGGTCATGATCCGCTTGCCGTTCTCACGGATGAACAGCTTGGTGCCGTGGTAGCGGTCGGCGACGCCGAACTTCTTCTCGATGGACTTCAGGACCCGGTTGTCCGGAGCCTCGTCCTCCTCCTCGTCGGCACGCGCCTCCTGGATGAGCTTCCAGGCGGTGTAGATCAGGAACGCGCCGAAGATGTAGAAGACCCAGGAGAAGCTGGAGATGATCGCCGCACCGGCCGCGATGAAGATCGCTCGCAGCACCAGCGCGATCAGCACACCGATCAGCAGCACCCGCTGCTGGAGGTGGGAGGGAACCGAGAACTTCGCCATGATCAGGACGAAGACGAAGAGGTTGTCGACGCTCAGCGACTTCTCGGTGATGAAGCCCGCGAAGAACTCCCCGGACGCCTGGCTGTTGCCGAAGATCAGCAACCCGATTCCGAAGAGTGCGGCGAGCACGATCCAGACGATCGTCCAGATACCGGCTTCCTTGATCGACACGTCATGGGGCTTGCGCCCGATGAAGAAGTCGACCGCGATGAGGGCACTCAGACCAAGGATCGTGAGCAACCACAAGTTGAATGAAACGTCCACTGCGCCTCCGGCGTCGTACGGCTACTGATCAGCGTCGTCGCTGCCGGAGGTCTCTTCCACCCGAGCGGTCCTAGCCGCGCGGGCCGACGCCCCGGGACCGGTGATGTCGGTCCGTACTGACGAGAACGTCGCAGTTGGGAATACTCCCCTCCGCCCATACGAGCGTACAGGAGTACAAAAGCAAGGGTAAAGAGGTTGGTAAAGAGAGATTCAAATCCGCAGATGAGAGGTGTCGCGAAGATCATACTCGCAGCGCCCTTTTCCCGCCGCGCGCCCCTTGACAGCACACGACGGAAACACTTCCGCGCAACCCGGGCCCCCGCGGCTGACGCCCCGGTGGATCACCCCGGGACTCGCCACCGTACGGGACGCCCGCGGCGCGGGGGCGTGATCGCGCCACATTCCCCGACCGCCCCCTTCAGGAGCCGACCGGCACCCCTCAGCGGCCCCAGGAGCGCCGGGCCGCCGTGACCCGGTCGAGGACCTGGCTGAGGACCTGGCTCCCCATCGGGATCGCCGGGGGCTGATAGGTCCAGGCGTGTCGCACCCACGGGTCGGCGAGATGGTCGTCGGGAACGGGCGTGATCCTCAGCAGTGACCGCCACAGGGGATCCAGGACCGGACCGTACGCGCTGGCGTCCTCACGGTCCGCCACCATCATCAGATGCACCCCCACCGCGGGCCCCTCGTCGGCGAGGTAGCGCAGCTGGGTGACGGCCCGGTCGTCGAAGCCGTGCGGGAAGTCATGGACGATGAGCAACTGCTCCGAGGTGTCCAGGTCCGGGGGAAGGGCGTCGGGCGCTCCGCCGCGCACCGCCATCGAGACCAGGTCCACCCGCTGGGTGAGCCGTGCCAGCGTCGCCCGCACGCCCTGGGCACCGTGCGCGGGCAGCCCGGCGAGCGCCCCCGACCGGACCAGCGGGGCGAGCGCGGCGGCCCCGGTGCCCGCCGGGTCGATGACGTGGACGGTGAAGTCACCCGGCGGATGGACGGCGAGCAGCCGGGCCGCGTGGGTGACCGCGCACTCCATGGCCAGTCGCCGCAGATGCCCGTCGTCCAGCATCATCGCGGCCTCGGAGCCCGTGCGTCCGCTGTCGATCCACAGCCCGCGCTCCAGGGGCAGCCGGACCAGGAACGGGATCGCGAGTTCCGGCGTCTCCGGCAGATGGAGGTCGCCGAGGCGCAGCGCCATCGGCGTCTCCATGGGCACTCGGTAGGCGTGCCAGACGGGGTTGTCCCAGCGGGCGAAGGCGGGCGGCAGAGCGGGCTCGACCACCTCGGACTCGGCGGTGAGCTGTGCGAGATCGCGGTCGAGCACCTCCCGCGCCCGCATGGTGAGCTGCTCGCACTTCATCCGCGCCGCCTCCCGGGCGGCCTCCCCCTCCGGGCCGACACGGCTGTACGGATGTGAGAGGGCCTGGTCCAGTTCCTGGTCCAGCCGGGACTCGGCGAACTCGACGGCACTGCGGTAGGCCGCGACGGTACGGGCCAGGTCCTCGAACATGGCCCAGACCTGGTTGTAGAGGCGTTCCTCCATCGACCAGCCCGTGGCGTCGCCCGCGACCGGACGGGCGGGGCGCCCCGGCTCCGCCGCGGGCGCGGCGACCGGCGGCGGAGGCGGCGCGGAGCCGCGGCGACGCGGATGGGAGTAGCTGATCCGCCCACCGGACGCGTCACCAGGGGTGCTGGTATCGGTGACGGGTGCCCCGGGGCCGGACGCGTCTCCTGGTGGCGCGTCGGCCGGTTCGGAGGGCACCGGCGGCGGGGAGGCCGGGATCCCGGCCCCGGGACCGTGTGCGGAGGCACCGGCCTGCGGACGTCCGGCGGAGGACCCCAGGGCGCCGGGAGGTTCGGCGGTCGGCGTGGTGAGGGCACCCGGGAGGCCACTGGACGGGGTCGTACCCGACGGGGCGGCTCCGGCCCCCTGGAGTTCCCCGGAGGCCGCGCTGTCCGCCCCGGCCGCCGGTGTCTGACCGGGCCGGGCGCCGACCGACGCCCCATAGACACCACCGACGCCTCCGACACCCCCGGGGCCGCCGGGGCTTCCGGGGCCGCCGGTCCACAGGGACGCGGGCGCGCCCTGGGACAGCCCGCCCGTGGCGGCCCGCTGGATCTCGTCGGCCCGCTCCCGGGCCCCGTACACCCGCTGGTCCGCGAGGAGCTCGGGCAGCCCGCCCCCGTACCCCTGACCGACCGCGCGGACCTTCCACCCGCCCTGCCGCCGGTAGAGCTCGATGGCGATCAACGCGGACTCCCGGTCGAGTCCGGTGATGGTGAAGCTGGCCAGCTCACCGCCGTCACGGCCGACGACGGTGACGAACGGCGCGGCCGAGGCGCCGAAGCACAAGGGTCCCCCGGCTCCCTCGGGAAGCGCCAGCACCACATGAACCCGCTCTATGGCGGCGGGCACCGCGGCCAGGTCCACACCCACCAGGGGTTCGGCGGTCAGCTCCGCCGGTAGCGATATCCCCGCCACGGCCGGTGCGCCGGGGTGGGCTATCCCGCTCTCACCGATGGTGCCGCCTTCATCGACACAGGTGACACAGGCCACGACGGGATGTCCGGCCGAGACCCGGATCTCCAGATGGATATCGGGCAGTGGATGGTTCTGCCCCCGAACCAGCTCGGCCGTCATCGACTCGTCCCCTTCGATTCGACGCAGTTTCGACATAGCGCGGTGGTGCGTGGCGTGGTCCACACCACGCGGTGAACGCGGGACCCACTCATGCGGAGCGGGCACTACCGCTTGACGGTCCTCATCCGGAAAGCGCCCCCGCGCCCCGCCCCACCTCGTGGGCGGGGGCGCCCCCCGTTCCGGTACGGGACCCCCTGCAAACGCACGGGCGGGCCGGTCGGCCGCCCGTGCGGTGGTTCACAGATGCGGCAGGATCGCCGGGACCAGGTCCTCGAACGTGCGGCCGTTGGCCGGATTCCCCATCGCCGTCATCTTCCAGCCATCGCCGACCCGGTGAACCTTCGCCATGATCTGCGCGGTGTAACGGCCACCGCCGTCGAGCGTGTAGCGGGCCAGCTCCTGGCCGTTGCTCTCGTCGACGATGCGACAGAAGGCGTTCTGCACCTCTTGGAACGTCTGGCCCGAGAACGAGTTCACGGTGAAGACGATCTGGTCGATATGGACCGGCACCCGGGGCAGATCGACGAGGATCGCCTCGTCGTCGCCGCCGGAGCCCGCGCCTCCCACCAGGTTGTCGCCCGTGTGCTTGACCGAGCCGTCGTTGCTGACGAGATGGCGGAAGAACACCACGTCGACGGGGTGCTTGTCGGCGAAGAGCACCGCCGAGGCGTCCAGGTCGATCTCCTTGGTGCGCGAACCGAACAGACCACGGCGCGCCGCCGCCTGCCAGCCGAGTCCCATCCGTACGGCGGTGAGGGCGCCCCCGTCGCTCTTCGCCAGGCTGATGGCCTGACCCTTGGTCATGTTGACCGTCACGCGCTGTCCCCTTCTCCCTCTCCGTGCCGCGCCGCTGCGGCTCGGCTGGCAGCACCCTACGCAGTCACGTCACTGGTGCGGCACAATTGGCCGGTTTTTGTGTCGTTCTTGCAACACACCCCAGGTGTAAGCCGGGAGAGGCCCGCAACACCGCTTCGCACCCCTCCCGTTCGCCCCGTCCCCACGCCTTCCGGTCACCCCGTCCCTGGTCCACCGGATGACCGGAAAACGCTCCCGCCGACGGTGCCTCTCGGCGGCGGAGCCGACGGCCCACCGGGCGACCGGGGTGCCGACGGCATGTCTCAGGCGAGGCCCGCCTCCTTCATCTGCCTCAGCTCCTTCTTCAGCTCGCCCACCTCGTCGCGCAGCCTGGCGGCGACCTCGAACTGGAGATCCGCCGCCGCGGCCCTCATCCGCTCGGTCATCTCCTCGATGATCGCTGTCAGCTCCGCGGCCGGCCGGTCGGTGAGCACCTCCCCCTTCGCGGCGCCCTTGCCCCTGCCCTTGCCCGCCGTCTTGCCCGTGCCCTTGCCACCGAGGGCGGGGACCGGCGCCTTGGCGCCCTTTCCGGGGGCCGTGGACTTGCGGTAGTCCGTACCGAGCAGTTCCTCGGTGTCGACCTCCTCCCGCGCGATGGTGGCCACGATGTCGTTGATCTTCTTCCGGAGCGGCTGCGGGTCGATGCCGTTCTCCGTGTTGTACGCGATCTGCTTCTCGCGGCGGCGGTTGGTCTCCTCGATGGCCTTCTCCATCGCCGGAGTGATCTTGTCGGCGTACATATGGACCTGACCGGAGACATTGCGCGCCGCACGGCCGATGGTCTGGATCAGTGAGGTCCCCGAGCGCAGGAAGCCCTCCTTGTCCGCGTCGAGGATCGCCACCAGCGAGACCTCGGGCAGGTCGAGCCCCTCTCGCAGCAGGTTGATGCCGACCAGCACGTCGTACTCACCGGCGCGCAGCTCACGCAGCAGCTCCACCCGGCGCAGGGTGTCGACATCGCTGTGGAGATAGCGGACCTGGATGCCCAGCTCCAGGAAGTACTCGGTGAGGTCCTCGGCCATCTTCTTGGTGAGCGTGGTCACCAGCACCCGCTCGTCCTTCTCGGTACGCAGCCGGATCTCGTGGACCAGGTCGTCGATCTGGCCCTCGGTGGGCTTGACCACGACCTGCGGGTCGACCAGGCCGGTGGGGCGGATGATCTGCTCCACGAAGCCGTCGCCCCGGGAGAGCTCATAGGCGCCCGGGGTGGCCGAGAGATAGACCGTCTGCCCGATGCGCTCGGTGAACTCCTCCCATCTGAGGGGCCGGTTGTCCAGCGCCGACGGCAACCGGAACCCGTGGTCCACCAGGGTCCGCTTCCGGGACGCGTCGCCCTCGTACATCGCGCCGATCTGCGGGACGGTGACATGCGACTCGTCGATGACCAGCAGGAAGTCCTCGGGGAAGTAGTCGAGGAGGGTGTTGGGCGGCGAGCCCGGCTCCCGGTCGTCGAAGTGCATCGAGTAGTTCTCGATCCCGGAACAGGAACCGATCTGGCGCATCATCTCGATGTCGTACGTCGTCCGCATCCGCAGCCGCTGCGACTCCAGGAGCTTGCCCTGCTTGTCCAGCTCGGCCAGGCGCTGCTCCAGCTCCTTCTCGATGCCGGTGACCGCCTTCTCCAGCCGCTCGGGCCCGGCGACGTAGTGGCTGGCGGGGAAGACGTACAGCGACTGGTCGTCACTGAGGATCTCGCCGGTGAGCGGATGGAGGGTGGACAGGGCCTCGATCTCGTCGCCGAACATCTCGATCCGGACGGCCAGCTCCTCGTAGACCGGGAAGATCTCGATGGTGTCGCCACGGACCCGGAAGGTGCCCCGGGTGAACGCTGTGTCATTACGGGTGTACTGGATGTCCACGAAGCGCCGCAGCAGCTGGTCCCGGTCGATCTCGTCGCCGACCTTCAGCGGCACCATCCGGTCGACGTACTCCTGTGGGGTCCCCAGGCCGTAGATGCACGAGACCGAGGCGACGACCACCACATCACGCCGGGTGAGCAGCGAGTTGGTCGCGGAGTGCCGCAGCCGCTCGACCTCCTCGTTGATGGAGGAGTCCTTCTCGATGTACGTGTCCGACTGCGGTACGTACGCCTCGGGCTGGTAGTAGTCGTAGTACGAGACGAAGTACTCGACGGCGTTGTTCGGGAGCAGCTCGCGGAACTCGTTCGCGAGCTGCGCGGCCAGGGTCTTGTTCGGCGCCATGACAAGAGTGGGGCGCTGGAGCCTCTCGATCATCCAGGCGGTGGTCGCCGACTTTCCGGTGCCGGTGGCGCCGAGCAGGACGACGTCCTTCTCCCCCGCGCGGATACGGCGCTCCAGGTCGGCGATGGCCGTGGGCTGGTCACCGCTGGGCTGGAAGGGACTGACGACCTCGAAGGGCGCCACCGTACGTTCGATCGTGGAAACAGGCCGCATGGATCCACCGTACGACCCGCCACTGACAATCGGGCCCGGAGTCGGCTCCAGGACCGCCGACGGCAGCGCGGTACGGCGGCCCTGGAGCAGCATCACCCCTGGTCAGAGGCGGTCAGACGCGGTCAGCCTCGGTCAGGCGGGGGCGCCAGGCCCGCACCCCCGGCCGGCCCGGTCGGGCCGGAACGCCGGTGGGTCACCAGCCGTCGGCGCGCGGTGGCTCACGGTGCGCGGGGCCGTTCGGCGTTCCGCCGCCCTGGGGCTGCCACGGCCCGGCTCCGTTGTCCTGGTGCTGCCAGGCCCCGGCCCCGGTTCCGGCACCGCTGTCCTGGCGCTCCCAGGCCCCGGCACCGGCTCCAGCCGGCGTTCCGCCGCTCTGGGACCCCCACGATCCGTTGCCGTCCTGGCGCGGCCACGCCGCGGCCTCATCGCGCTGCCACGCGCCGGGCGCGGGTTGCGCGGCCTTCTCGAAGGGCGCGGTCTGCGGTGCGGTGGCGGGCTGCCGCGCGGCGCGGTCATGCATCGGCTGCGCCGGGATGCCGGGCTGGAGGGGCGTGCGGCGGGTCGGCTTCTGCCAGTCGGGATCGCCCATCACCAGCATCGGGTCGAAGATCACCACGACCGCGGCGAGCAGCAGGAAGACCGCGGGTCCCAGCAGCATGGGCGCGAGGAGGCTGGTGGGCGAGTCGCCGGAACCCACCGCCGTGCCGGGGGCGCCGTGCAGATGGACGCTGACCGAGGCCATGCCCGTGTAGTGCATGCCGGTGACGGCGATGCCCATGACCAGACTGGCGCCGAGGCTGGCGAGGAAGCCGTGGATGGAGACGGCGGCCCAGAGGGCGGCGGTCGCCGCGACGACCGCGATCACCACGGAGAGGGCGACGATCGGAGTGCTGTATTCCAGGCGTCCCTGGAAGCGCATACCGGCCATGCCCAGGTAGTGCATGGAGGCGACGCCCAGGCCCGTGATCGTGCCTCCGGTGACGAGCGCCATGGGGGTCGCCCCCCGGTACCCCACGATGAAGACGCCGATGCCCACCATCACGACGGCCACCGCGAGGCTGGCATAGGTGACGGGCCGGTCGTAGGAGATGGGGGCTTCGGCGATGGTGAAGCCCATCATCGCGATGAAGTGCATGGACCAGATGCCCACGCCGATGGACGCCGCTCCCAGGAGCAGCCAGCCCATCTTGAACGATTCCTCGTTGCGCACCGATCTGGTGGTGCAGCGAAGCCCCAGCGCGCCGCCGACGCAGGCCATCACAAAGGCCACCAAAGGTGTGACAAGGCCATAGCTGAAGCCGTCGAGAGTTCCCTGCATTCCGTGCGTCCTTCGCTCCGTGTGGTCCCGGCGATCCCCTTGCGGCGGTCCCCGTGTCCGCTGCTGGAACGTCTGTTCAGGGGGCGAGAGTATGTCCCAAACACCGTTAAGCAAACATTTGGGCGGAGATGTATCCGCACAGAGACCATCATGTGATGTGTCCTCAGAAGGGTGGCTCCCCCGTACCTTCACCTTCTGGCCACACTTCACCTGTTCCGTGGTGACCTACGGATGCCACGCTCACCGCGTCCTGACCGATGTCGTGAGGAGTCACGGTGTACGTATGTTCCGCCGCAGCAACCTCCGCCGCCCTGCTGGCAATCGGCGCCACCCTGCTGACCGGCCCCGTCGCACAGGCGGCCCCGGCCGCCGGGGATCGGCGGGGGGATACTCTGGTCATCGCGCACCGGGGTGCCTCCGCCTACGCGCCCGAGAACACCCTGGCCGCCGTCGACCTCGCCGCCCGTATGGGGTTCGACTGGGTCGAGAACGACGTCCAGCGCGCCAAGGACGGCGAACTCGTCGTCCTCCACGACGACGGCCTGGCCCGCACCACCGACGTGGAGCAGCGCTACCCGGACCGCGCGCCGTGGAAGGTCAAGGACTTCACGGCCGCCGAGATCGCCACCCTGGACGCGGGTTCCTGGTTCGGCTCCGCGTGGGCGGGCGCCCGGGTGCCGACGCTGACGGAGTATCTGCGCCGGGTGGACCGCAACGACCAGCGGCTGCTCCTGGAGATCAAGCGCCCCGAGCTGTACCCGGGCATCGAGGCCGACACCCTGCGCGTCCTGCGGGAGCAGGGCTGGCTGGACCGGGCCCACGTCAAGCGGAAGCTGGTCATCCAGAGCTTTGGCGCGGACACCGTACGGACCGTGCACCGGCTCCGTCCGGACGTGGTCACCGGCTTCCTGGGCACGCCCGCCGTCGCCGACCTGCCCGCCTACGCGGCCTTCACCGACCAGATCAACCCCTCGCACACCACCATCACCGCCGGGTACGTGGCCGCCGTCCACCGGCTCAAGGGCCCCCACGGGAAGCGGCTGGCGGTCAGCACCTGGACCGTGAACGACGCGGCGGGCGCGGTCCGGGTCGACGACTTCGGTGTGGACGGCATCATCACCGACCGTCCGGACGTCGTCCGCGACGCCGTCGGCTGACCGCTCTCCCCGGGGATCCAGCGGCCGCCGTCACGGTCGGCGGC
>NZ_JBHVHF010000299.1:0-9811 GCF_042800315.1 Streptomyces sp. NPDC057638 | reverse complement strand
CCCGGAGACATGCTCCGGGGGCCGCGCGTCACATCGAGGGCCGTTTCGGGGGCCTCGGCTAGGCCGCCATCTCCTCCTTGAGGGCCTGGACGAAGGCGTCCACGTCGTCCTCGGTGGTGTCGAAGGAGCACATCCAGCGGACGTCACCGGCCGCCTCGTCCCAGAAGTAGAAGCGGAAGCGCTCCTGGAGGCGGCGCGTCACCTCGTGCGGGAGGCGGGCGAAGACCGCGTTGGCCTGGACGGCGTGGAGGATCTCCACCCCGTCGACATGGCGGACCCCGGCGGCCAGGCGCTGGGCCATCGCGTTGGCGTGACGGGCGTTACGCAGCCACAGATCGCGGGCGAGCAGCGCCTCGAACTGCACCGAGACGAACCGCATCTTCGAGGCGAGCTGCATCGACATCTTGCGCAGATGCTTCATATGGCTGACCGCGTCCGGGTTGAGGACGACGATCGCCTCGCCGAACACCATGCCGTTCTTGGTACCGCCGAAGGTGATCAGATCGACGCCGACGGCGTTGGTGAAGGCGCGCATGGGCACGTCGAGCGAGGCGGCCGCGTTGGCGATGCGGGCGCCGTCGAGATGGACCTTCATACCGCGCTCGTGGGCGTGCTCGACGATCGCCCGGACCTCCGCGGGGGTGTAGACGGTGCCGAGTTCGGTGTTCTGGGTGATCGAGACGACCTGGGGCATCGCCCGGTGCTCGTCGTCCCAGCCCCATGCCTCACGGTCGATCAGCTCGGGAGTGAGCTTGCCGTCGGGGGTGGGGACGGTGAGCAGCTTCAGCCCGCCCATCCGCTCCGGGGCGCCGCCCTCGTCGACGTTGATGTGCGCGGTCTGGGCGCAGATCACGGCGCCCCAGCGGTCGGTCAGCGCCTGGAGGGCGGTGACGTTGGCGCCGGTGCCGTTGAAGACCGGGAAGGTCTCGGCGGTGGCCCCGAAGTGGCTGTGGAAGATCCGCTGAAGGTGCTCGGTGTACGCGTCCTCGCCGTAGGCGGCCTGGTGGCCGCCGTTGGCGAGGGAGAGCGCGGCGAGGACCTCCGGGTGGGCCCCGGCGTAGTTGTCACTGGCGAAACCGCGGACGTCCGGGTCGTGGTGGCGCCGGGCCGCCGTCGTGACCGTCGGGGCGGGTTTTACGGTTGGGGCGTCAGCCACAGGCGCTGTCCATTCACTTCCTCGGCGGGCCGGTCCCATACTCCGGCGATGGCGTCGGCCAGTTCGGTCACATCGGTGAAGCCCGCGAACTTCGCGTTCGGGCGTTCGGCGCGCATGGCGTCGTGTACCAGGGCTTTCACCACCAGGATGGCAGCCGCCGTGCGCGCGCCCTCCTCGCCCCCCGCCTTGCGGAAACCGTCGCCGAGGGCGAGCGTCCACGCCTCGGCGGCGGCCTTGGCGGCGGAGTAGGCGGCGTTGCCCGCCGTGGGCTTGCTCGCCCCGGCGGCACTGATCAGCACATACCGTCCACGGTCGCTGCGGAGCAGTCCGTCGTGGAAGGCGAGCGAGGTGTGCTGGACGGTACGGATGAGCAGCCGCTCCAGCAGGTCCCAGTCGGCGATCTCGGTGGCGGCGAAGGAGGAGCTGCCGCGCCAGCCGCCGACGAGGTGGACCAGTCCGTCGATCCGGCCGAAGTCCTTCTCGATCTTGTGCGCCCACTCACGGGTGGCGGCGAGGTCGAGCAGATCGACGGTGTCCCCGGTGACGGTGGCGCCGCCGTGGGCGTACCGGGCGGCGTCGACCGCCGAGGCCAGCCGCTCGGGATCCGCGTCCGCCCCCACGACGGTCGCGCCCGCCTCGGCCAGCCGCAGCAGGGCCGCGCGCCCGGCGGGGCCCGCCGCCCCGGCGACCGCGATCACGGCGCCCTCCAGCGCTCCGCCTTCGTTGGTCATGGTCGTCGCCTCCTGTGTCCGTACGCTCACGATGCCGCCCTGGAAGTCCCAGAAGTCCCCGACGCCGCTACCGGGGCCACGGGGCCCGCCGCGGTGATGCCCTTGGTGGCGGCGATCACCTTCTTGAGCTTCTTGGAGAGCGCCTCATAGAACATGCTGAGCGGAAACTCGTCCGGAAGCACGTCGTCCACCAGTTTGCGCGGCGGCTGGGAGAGGTCCAGGGCCTCGGGGCCCTTGGCCCAGCGGGAGCCGGGGTGCGGGGAGAGGTAGGTCGCGACCAGGTCGTACGCGGCGAGCCAGTGGACCAGCTTGGGGCGGTCGATGCCGTCGCGGTAGAGCTTCTCGATCTCGGCGCAGAGCTGGTTGGTGAGCCGCGGGGCGCGCTCCCAGTCGATCTTCAGCGTGTTGTCCGTCCAGCGCAGGACGTCGTGCTTGTGGAGGTAGGCGAAGAGCAGCTGGCCGCCGAGACCGTCGTAGTTGCGCACGCGCTCACCGGTGACCGGGAAGCGGAACATCCGGTCGAAGAGCACCGCGTACTGGACGTCACGGCCCTGCGGGAAGCCGTCGGCCTCCAGCCGCACGGCCTCCTTGAAGGCGGTGAGGTCGCAGCGCAGCTCCTCCAGCCCGTACATCCAGAACGGCTGGCGCTGCTTGATCATGAAGGGGTCGAACGGCAGGTCGCCGTGGCTGTGGGTGCGGTCGTGGACCATGTCCCAGAGGACGAACGCCTCCTCGCAGCGCTTCTGGTCGCCGACCATCTCCTGGATGTCGGCGGGCAGCTCCAGACCGAGGACGTCGACGGCGGCGGAGGTCACGGCGCGGAAGCGGGCGGCCTCGCGGTCACAGAAGATGCCGCCCCAGGTGAAGCGCTCGGGGGCCTCGCGGACGGCGATGGTCTCGGGGAAGAGGACGGCGGAGTTCGTGTCGTACCCGGCGGTGAAGTCCTCGAAGGTGATCCCGCAGAAGAGCGGGTTGTCGTAGCGGGTGCGCTCCAGCTCGGCCAGCCAGTCGGGCCAGACCATGCGCAGGACGACGGCCTCCAGATTGCGGTCCGGGTTGCCGTTCTGCGTGTACATCGGGAAGACGACGAGATGCTGGAGGCCGTCGGCGCGGTTGGCGGCGGGCTGGAAGGCCAGCAGCGAGTCCAGGAAGTCCGGCACGTCGAAGGCGCCGTCGGCCCAGGCGCGCAGATCGGCGACGAGGGCGCGGTGGTATCCGGCGTCGTGGGGGAGCAGCGGGGAGAGCCGCTCGACCGCGTCCACGATCCGGTCGATCACGGCGTCGACGGTGGCGCGGTCGGGGGCGCCTTCGGCGTCGAAGTCGATCGAGCCGTCGGCGGACTGCCACGGCCGGATCTCCTCGACGGCCTTCTTGAGCGTCGGCCAGGCCGGGTGGTCCACGACTCGGGGGTCGTCGGATATGGCCGCCACGGTGGCGCCCTGCACAAGAATTTCCGTCATGTCACTTCCTCCACGGGAGAACCTCGCGTCAAGACACCGTATCCATGTGGCAATCCCCGAGACAAGTGGGGCATGGGAAATTATCCTGCGCAGTCGCATGATCACCGAAAGGTTTCCGGTTCTCCTCCGTACGACACAAGGCCCTTCGGTCTGACGCACGGTGTCCGGCGCCGGGCCCGGAGGTGAGGGCCCGCGGCGCCAGGGGACGGTGTCCGGTGCCGGGCCGCCCGGGGCGCGGCGGGTCGGTACGGACCGGCGCGCGGGGCGGTACGGGCGCCGGGGCCCGCGCCCGCTCCCACGCCGTACGCCCGCTCCCGGTCACACGCCGTACGCCCGCGCCCACGCCGTACGCCCGCTCCCGGCCACACGCCGTACGGAGCACCCTGCCCCGCGCCCCCGCGGCGGCCACCCGGAAACCCCGCGCCGCGTCAGGTGGTCATCCCGCCCAGCGGCCCGCCCCATGGCTCGCCACTGCCCGCTATCGCCCCCGCCACACCCGCCAGCGCCTCCCGCGCGTCGTCCACCGCGTTGGCCAGGGCCAGGAAGCCGTGGAACATCCGCGGATAGTGGTCCTCGGTGACCGGCACCCCGGCGTCCTTCAGCTTCGCCGCGTACGCCCGCCCCTCGTCGCAGACCGGGTCACAGCCCGCCGTGACCACATGCGCCGGAGGCAGCCGGGTGAGATCGGCGCGGAGCGGCGAGGCCAGGGGGTGGTCACCGCCGGGGCCCAGGTACTGCTCCCGGAACCAGCGCATATGGCGCTGGGTGAGGTAGTAGCCGTGCCCGTTGCGGCGGTGGGAGGCGGTGTCCAGCGCGGCGTCGGTGCACGGGTAGATCAGCACCTGGAGGGCGAGCGCGGGCCCGCCGCGCTCCCGGGCCAGCAGGGTGGAGCAGGTGGCCAGGTTCCCCCCGGCGCTGTCCCCGGCCACCACCAGGGCGCCGTGTTCCCCGCCCAGTTCGGCCAGGTGGTCCGCGGCCCAGCTGACCGCCGCGTAGGCGTCCTCGACCTGGGCCGGGCAGCGGGCCTCGGGGGCCAGCCGGTAGGCCACCGCGACGACCACGGCGTCCGCGTCCCGGCAGATCTGGCGGCAGAGCCGGTCATGGCTCTCCAGGCCGCCGAGTACCCAGCCCCCGCCGTGGAAGAAGACCACGGTCGGCCGGGCGCCACCGCCGGCGGACGACGGCCGGTAGATCCTCACCGGCAGCTCCGGCGCGTCCCGGGGGCCCGGGATCGTCCGGTCGGCGACGGAACCGACCTTGCCCCGGGGGAACGGCACCACGATCGCGTCGAGCATCCGCCGTGCCTCCACCGGGTCGGTCACCGTCCCCCCGACGTCGGGGAAGACCGCCGCCATCGCGTTGACGTACTCCCGCACCTCGGGCGCCAGCCCGTCCGTCCCGCTCACCGGGCCCCTCCTCGATCACATCAGTCGCCTGTGGCAACAACTTCGCGAAATCATGGCCGCTTTCGCCGCCGCGCACCGCAGGACTTCCGGTCCCGATCGCACCCGATCAGGCCGGATGCCATCGGTTCCGGCGCGGGACGTCAAGTCCGGACGGGCACGCCCACGGTCGGGTGATGTCCCACCATTCCCACAGACCCCAACTCCCCCTGGAGTAACGGGATGTCGGGGCGTTGCGCTCAGCTCCCGAACCGGCACCGGCCACTAGGGTCGGGGGTGCCGCGCGGCACCGTCGGTCCGCGCCGCGCTGGAGCCGCCGTCGACGGAAGCGGGAGAATCTTGACTTTCCTCACCATCGGTCATCGCGGGGTCATGGGCGTCGAGCCGGAGAACACCTTGCGCTCCTTCGTCCGGGCCGAGCGGGCCGGGATGGACGCCATCGAGCTCGATCTGCACCTCAGCAAGGACGGCGCGCTCATCGTCATGCACGACGCCGACGTCGACCGCACCACCGACGGCCGGGGGCCCGTCGCCGACAAGACCCTCGCCGAGCTGCGGGAACTGGACGCCGGCCGCGGCGAGCGGGTGCCGGTCTTCGAGGAGGTGCTGGAGGCGGTGCGCTCCCCGCTCCAGGCCGAGATCAAGGACGTGGCGGCGGCCCGGGTGCTCGCGGACCTGATGGTCCGCCGTGATCTGGTTCCCCGGGTCACCGTCTCCTCCTTCCAGGACGACGCGGTGGCGGAGATCGCGGCCCTGGTACCGGGCGTACGGACGGTACTGATCGCCGGCCGCTGGGGCGAGGACATCGTCGACCGGGCCAAGGCGGTGGGGGCGGGGACGCTGGCGCTCGGCATCCGGCGGCTGACCCTGGAGACGGTGGAGCACGCGCACGGCGAGGGAGTGGCGGTGATCGGCTGGGTGGTGAACACCCCGGAGCACCTGCGGCTGGTGCGGGCGCTGGAACTGGACGGCGCGACCACGGACTACCCCGAGATCCGGCGCACGGGCCGCTTCACCGCGTAGCCCGCGCTCCGGCCCGGTACCGGCACCCGCGTCCGGTGCCCGCGCTCCGGCCCTGTACCGGCACCCGGCACCCGGCACCCGGCGCCCGGCGCCCGCCACCCGCGTACCGGACGCGGCCACCGTCGCGACAACCTCCCCGGTCTCCCCGAGGCCCGGCGCCCGCGTACCGGACGCGGGGTGGACCAGGTGACAGGGGGGCGAATTAGAGTGCGGTCATGGTGCATGTGCTGAGCAGCCGAATCCTGGTCCGCCCCACCGATCCCGAGCGCTCCCGCCAGTTCTACGGCCATACCCTCGCGCTCCCCGTCTTCCGCGAGTTCCGTACCGGCGCGGACGAGTGGGGCACCGTCTACTTCCTCGGTGGCGGCTTCCTGGAGGTCTCCGGCCGCGCCGAGACCTCCGCCCCCTCCCAGCTCGAACTCTGGTTCCAGGTGGAGGACGTGGCCGCCGCCCACACCGAGCTCAGCGCGAAGGGCGCGGAGATCCTGCGGCCCCCCGTACGCGAGCCCTGGGGCCTGATCGAGATGTGGATCGCCGACCCGGACGGCCATCGCATCGCCATCGTCGAGACGCCCGCCGACCATCCGCTGCGCTACCGGCCCTGACCTCCGGGGTTCGCACCCCCGGCGCCCGGTGTGCTCCCCGTACACCTCCGTGCGCTCGCGTGCGCCCCGCCGACGGCGGGCATCGACCCCTCGGCCCGCCCGAGCGTCGGCGGAGCCACCGCTCCGCCCCGCGTCGACGGCTCGAAGGAGAGGTGCGCGGTGCACGGATCCACCCTGCCCGGCTGGCTGCTCGTCACCCTGTGCGCGACCACCGGCGTCCACTGCCTGGTACGGATGCGGGGCCATCGCGGCGGCCCGCGCCGGGAGGCGGGCGGCGAGGCCCTCATGGCGTTCGCGATGGCGGCGATGGCGGTGCCCGCGTCCGCGCTCGCGCCACCGCGCTGGAGCTGGCTGGTGTACGCGGTGGTCTTCGGCGCCACCGCGCTGACCGCGCTCCTGCCCCTCGGCCAGGACCCCGGCCACCGGCTGCACCACCTCGTCGGTTCGCTGGCGATGGTCTATATGGCCGTGGCGATGTCCGGGCCCGCGCCCGGGGGCCACGCAGGCCACGCGGTGTCCGCCCCGGCCGGGGTGCCCGCCGTGACGGCCGCGCTGCTCCTGTATTACGGCGTGTACATCCTGCGCTCGGGGGTGCGGCTGCTGCCCGTCAGCCCGCCGGGCCGGACCGTGGCGGCGGACCGTCCCTACCTCTCCGACCTCCCCGTCCCCGCCCCCGCCGACGGCGGTCATGGCGGGATGGCCACGGCCTGCCAGGTGGCGATGGGGATCGCGATGCTGGCGATGCTCGCCACCCTCTGACGTCCCTCTGCTGCCCCTCTGTCCTGTTTCCGCCACCCCTCTGACACGCCGGAACGGCGCGATCACGGCGCGTAAACGTGTCCTGCGTCACTTGCCCCACCCCGACATACCGATGAGTGACCGACGACTCATAGGCTGATCACATGTTGGTCTCCCTCGTGCTGCTGTCGCTGGGTGTCCTGGCCGCCGTCGTGGCGCCACGACTGGTCTCGCGCGCCCCGTGGCCGGAACGGGAGCCGATCGTGGCCCTGTGGGTGTGGCAGTGCGTGGTGGCGGCGGTGCTGCTGTCGTTCACGCTGTCGATGACGTTCAGCGCGGCGGCTGCCTGGCAGCTGGTGCGCGGGCATGTCTTCGCGCCCGCGCCGCATGGCGTGATGGAGGCGTACGCGCTGGGGAACGACGAGGCGTGGCCCGCCGTCCTCGCGGTGCTGCTCGCCTGCGGCGGGCTGTGGACGCTCGCCATGCTCACCCGCGAGATCCGGGACGCCCGGGCACGGCGCGCGGCACGGCGCGCGGAACTGCTGGTCCGCGCCCCACTGCTGCCGGGCGAGACCCCCGCCAGCGGTGACCGGCTGGTGGTACTGGAGGGCGAGCGGGCGGACGCCTGGTGGCTGCCGGGCCCGGCGGCCCGGCTGGTCATCACCACCGCCGCGCTGCGACGGCTGAAGGGGCGTCAGCTCGACGCGGTGCTCGCCCATGAGCAGGGGCACGCGCGGGCCCGCCACGACTGGCTGCTGCACTGCTCGTCCGCGCTGGCCAACGGCTTTCCGCAGCTCCCGGTCTTCGCCGCGTTCCGGGACGAGATGCACCGGCTGGTGGAGCTGGCCGCCGACGATGTGGCCTCCAAGCGCTTCGGACGGCTGACGATCGCGCTGGCGCTGGTGGAGCTGAACGAGGACCGTGGAGTGTTCGGCCCCTGTCCCGCCCCCGACGCGCACCTTCCGCAACGGGTGAACCGGCTGCTGGCCGCCACCCCCCGGCTTCCGGCGGTGCACCGGCTGCGGCTGACGGCGGCCGCGGCGCTGGTCCCGGTCGTCCCGGTGGCGGTGGCGTTCGTCCCAGCGTTGCGCGCACTCGGCTGACCCGCGCGGCCCGCTCTCCTCCGTACCGGCCGATTACCGCCATAGGTACGGAGTCCCCGGGGAGGATCTGCGCATGAGCCGACCTCGCCCGACCACAGCCCCGACCTCCGACCGCGCCTGGCGCCTGCCCGCCCGGGTGGGTGCCGCGCTGGGGGCGCTCTCCGCCCTGTTACTGGTGCTCGTGGTGGTCGCGTGGTCCCCGTTGATCTCCTTCGACCGCTCCCTCGCGCGGGCGCTGCACCGGAAGGCGGTGGAGCAGCCCGGACTGGTTCAGGCCAACCGCGTCCTCACCGACTGGTTCTGGGATCCCTGGACGATGCGGGCGCTGGTCGCCGTGGCCGTCGTCTGGCTGCTGTGGCGGCGTGAGGTCGCGCTGGCCGTGTGGGCCGCCGTCACCACCGCCCTGGGAACCGCGCTCCAGACGGGTCTGAAGTCGTGGGTGGGACGGGAGCGGCCCGTCTGGCCCGACCCGGTGGACTCCGCGAACCTCGCGGCCCTCCCCTCGGGCCACGCGATGTCGGCGACGTTCTGCTGTGGGGTGCTGCTGTGGCTGCTGCGCCGCCACGGCGTCACCGGTCCCGCCTGGCGACTGGCCGTCGCCGTCGCCGTGGTCTCCGTC
This sequence comes from Streptomyces sp. NPDC057638, assembly GCF_042800315.1. Classification (NCBI taxonomy): domain Bacteria; kingdom Bacillati; phylum Actinomycetota; class Actinomycetes; order Kitasatosporales; family Streptomycetaceae; genus Streptomyces; species Streptomyces sp. NPDC057638. The sequence goes on along the minus strand of NZ_JBHVHF010000299.1, from coordinate 973 downwards.
GCGGGCGCGGGCCTGACCCGGATCTACCTCGGGGTGCACTGGCCCACCGATGTGCTGGCGGGGTGGCTGATGGGGGCCTGCTGGGTGGTCCTCGCCATCGCGGTGTACGAGAGGGCCGCGGCGCACCGGCACGGCGAGCGGCTCCGGGTGGGCTCCGGCGCCGGGGGGACCTGAGGCCCGGACGGGAAGCGCTCAGCGGAGGGAGGCACGGATCCGGGGCGGGGAACGCACCACCCCGGGCCGGGCGATCCCCCGCGTCGCCCGGTCCGGGGCAGTGACCCCGTCGGCGCGGCGTCTGACGCCTGGTGACGGGTCGCGCTGAGTATATTGGCCCGGAGCCAGTCAACGCAGGAGTCAAGCATGTCCCCGCGGAGCCCGTCGGTCAATGAAGAGATGCGTCGGCGTTCCCGTGACCGGCTGCTCCAGGCGACCGTGGACCTGGTGGACGAGCATGGATACGAGGCCACCACGCTGGCCGACATCGCCCGCCGGGCGGGCTCGGCGCGCGGGCTGGTCTCGTACTACTTCCCGGGCAAGCGGCAGCTCTTCCAGTCGGCCGTACACCGGCTGATGCACCGCACACTGGAGGCGGCGCTGGCACGGGATCCCCAGGCCGCCGACGGCCGGGAGCTGCTGGCACGGGCGATCGACGCCGTCCTGGGTCTGGCCGTGGACCATCCCCGGCTGATGCGGACTCATATGTCGGGTGTGCTCCAGGCGGAGGGGTTCGTCCAGTGCCCGGAACAGCAGCGGCTGGCGGTCCTGCTGCGGAGCGCGATGGAGCGCTATGGCTCCGGGCAGGTCGACACCGACTATCCGATGCTGAGGGCCCTGCTGATGGGGGCGGTTTTCGCGATCCTGCTGCCGGGGGCGCCGATGCCCCTGTCCCGGCTGCGGGCGGAGCTGTTCCAGCGCTATGGGCTGGAGTGGGAGTTGGGCCGCCCGCCGGTGGGCCGCCCGCCCGAGGGCGGCC
>NZ_JBHVHF010000298.1:0-9901 GCF_042800315.1 Streptomyces sp. NPDC057638 | reverse complement strand
GGCCATGTGCGGCGGGGCCCCTGACCGTACGAAGGGAAGAGAAGCGCCTAGCGGCGGGCGACGCCCTCCGCGCGGGCCGCGGCCGCCACGGCGGCGGTCACCGCCGGGGCCACCCGCTCGTCGAACGGCGACGGGATCACACAGTCCGCGGCCAGCGCGTCACCGACGACATCGGCCAGCGCGTCCGCCGCCGCGATCTTCATCCCCTCGGTGATCCGCGAGGCCCGCACCTGGAGCGCGCCCGCGAAGATCCCCGGGAAGGCGAGGACGTTGTTGATCTGGTTGGGGAAGTCGCTCCGCCCGGTGGCGACCACCGCCGCGTACTTGTGCGCGACGTCGGGGTGGATCTCCGGGTTCGGGTTGGCCATGGCGAAGATGAAGGCGCCCGGCGCCATCGTCGCCACCGCCTCCTCCGGCACCGTGCCGCCGGAGACGCCGATGAAGACGTCCGCCCCGGCCAGCGCCGACTCCAGCGAACCGGTGAGCCCGGCCTTGTTGGTCAGCTCGGCCAGCTCGCGCTTGACCGGGGTGAGGTCCTCGCGGTCGGCGCTGACGATGCCCTTGCGGTCGGCGACGGCGACGTCACCGAGACCGGCTTCCAGCAGGAACTTGGCGATGGCCACCCCGGCCGCGCCCGCGCCGGAGATCACGGCCCGCAGATCACCGATGGACCGGCCGGTCAGTTTCGCCGCGTTCCGCAGGGCCGCGAGGGTGACGATGGCGGTGCCGTGCTGGTCGTCATGGAAGACGGGGATGTCCAGCCGCTCCTGGAGCCTGCGCTCGATCTCGAAGCAGCGGGGCGCGGAGATGTCCTCCAGATTGACCCCGCCGAAGGAGGGGGACATCCGCACCACGGTCTCGATGATCTCGTCGGTGTCGGTGGTGGCCAGGGCGATCGGCACCGCGTCCACCCCGCCGAACTGCTTGAAGAGGATCGCCTTCCCCTCCATCACGGGGAGCGACGCCTCCGGGCCGATGTCGCCGAGCCCGAGGACCGCGGTCCCATCGGTGACGACGGCCACGACCTGGGACTTCCAGGTGTAGTCATGGACCAGGTCGGGATGCTCGGCGATGGCGCTGCACACCTTGGCCACACCGGGGGTGTAGGCGAGGGACAGGTCGTCCTTGTCACGCACGGGCACCGTGGTCTGTACGGAGAGCTTTCCGCCCCGGTGCAGGGCGAAGGCCGGATCGAAGGGCTCGCCGGGAGCGCTCTCCGGGCCGCTGTCGCCAAGGTGACCATTGCCGCTGGGAGAGTTGACGATCTCCGCTGCCATGTTGATAGACCCCTTAAGTCTTCATCAGTTGAGGGTGTCCACTCCTGGTTAAGGAGGGTGGGCGGGCATACCGCGTCCGGCCCGGCGTCTGGCGGTCTCGCCGCCGCACGGGGGAATGACGGACACGCGGGCGCGCCGCACACGCGCCCCGAGCCCCGGATGAGGGGTGTAATCGTCCTTCCTACCTCACAAGGAGTGGCTGAGACGAGTCTATTTCCGGGCGCTGATGTGTCGCGTCCGGGTACGGGTCGCCTTATGGGCTGTATGACCAGACACATCAGGACACAGTTGGGATACATCGGGACCGGTCGGCTAAGCGCACTGCGTCCCGCCCAGGATGGGCCGTCCGCCGCAGATCTTCCGGCGGGTCATCGCTAATCCAGTGAAAGGTCCGGTCTTGACCGGCGCACGGGTGGCGGCCGGAGACGTCCCGTTATCCGATTTTGACATGCGCACCCCCCTGAATCGGCTGGTCCGAGTGGCAAGATGCCGAAAACACCCGAGGTCGCGAGACTCGACGATGAGTACACGACCGGGATACGCACCACGAATGGCAGCTCTCTGACACGCCGGAGGACCTCGACCATGACCGCACGCTCCACCCGCCGCCCGAGCACCGCGAAGCCCCGGACCCGCACCTCCCGGCTCGCCGTGGCCGGCGCCGTGGCGGTCGCCGGCTCCCTGCTGCTGACCGCGTGCGGCGACCAGACGGACGACACCAAGAAGGAGGGCGGCGGCGAGGCCACCAAGGCCGCCGCCCCGCTCTTCGACCAGCTGCCCAAGGCCATCCAGGACAAGGGCGTCGTCCGGGTCGGCTCGGACATCGCCTATCCGCCGGTCGAGTTCAAGGACGGCTCCGGGAAGACCGTCGGCATCGACCCGGACATAGCCGCGGCGCTGGGCAAGCAGCTGGGGGTGACGTTCGACTTCCAGAACGGCACCTTCGACACCCTGATCACGGGGCTGCGCTCCAAGCGGTACGACATGGCGATGTCGGCCATGACCGACACCAAGGACCGCCAGAACGGCGTCGACTCCGAGACCGGCAAGAAGGTCGGCGAGGGTGTCGACTTCGTCGACTATCTGACCGCGGGTGTCTCGATCTACACCAAGAAGGGCGACACCCAGGGGATCAAGACCTGGGCCGACCTCTGCGGCAAGAAGATCGCGGTGCAGCGGGGCACGGTCTCCGAGGACCTCGCCAAGGACCAGAGCGCCAAGTGCGGCGCCAAGAAGATCGCCATCGAGGCGTTCGACAACGACCTGGAGGCCCAGACCCGGCTGCGCGCGGGCGGCGCCGACGCGGGCTCCGCCGACTTCCCCGTCGCCGCCTACGCGGCGAAGACGGCGGGCGGCGGCAAGGAGTTCGAGGTCGTCGGCGAGCAGGTCGAGGCCGCGCCGTACGGGATCGCCGTCGCCAAGGACAACGCCCAGCTCCGGGACGCGCTCAAGGCCGCCCTGGACGCGATCATCAAGAACGGCGAGTACCAGAAGATCCTCGACAAGTGGGGCGTCGCCGCGGGCGCGGTGACCGCGGCCACGGTCAACGGCGGCTCCTGACCCGGTGGCGGTACGGCCCGAGGGCCGTACCGCCAGGACAGGACCCGACCCGGTACCGACCCGGCACTGAAAGGCACCCCCCGTGACCGTCAACACCGACAAGGCAGACGAGCCCGGCCGACCCGACAAGGGCGGCGGGACGGTCGGCACGCCGACCCCGCCCGAGGCGATCAGGGCCATCCCGGTCCGCCACTACGGCCGCTACATCAGCGCGGTCGTGGCCCTCGCCCTCTTCGCCACGCTGATCTACGCCTTCTCCCAGGGGAAGATCAACTGGGGCGCGATCCCCGACTACTTCTTCGACGACCGGATCCTCGACGGCGTCGGCAAGACCCTGCTGCTGACCGTGATCTCCATGGCGATCGGCATCACCGGCGGTGTCCTGCTCGCGGTGATGCGGCTCTCCACGAACCCGGTGACCTCCTCGATCGCCTGGTTCTACATCTGGTTCTTCCGGGGCACCCCGGTCCTGGTGCAGCTCTTCGTCTGGTTCAACCTGGGCCTGGTCTTCGAGTACGTCAACTTCGGCTTCTACCGCGACGAGTGGTCCGACTTCATGACGCCGCTGCTGACGGCGCTGCTCGGACTCGGCCTCAACGAGGCCGCGTACATGGCCGAGATCTGCCGCGCCGGACTGCTCTCGGTCGACGAGGGCCAGACCGAGGCGTCCCACGCGCTCGGTATGAGCCGCTCCAAGACCCTGCGCCGGATCGTGATCCCCCAGGCCATGCGGGTGATCGTGCCGCCCACCGGCAACGAGGTCATCAACATGCTGAAGACGACCTCCCTGGTGGCGGCCGTCCAGTACGCGGAACTCCTGCGCCAGGCCCAGAACATCGGCCAGACCACGGCCTCGGCGGTGGAGATGCTCTTCGTCGCCGCCGCCTGGTACCTGGTGCTGACCTCGGTCCTCAGCGTCGGTCAGTACTACCTGGAGCGGTACTACGCCCGCGGCTCCACCCGGAACCTGCCGGCCACCCCGCTCCAGAAGATCCGCTCGACCGTCTTCTCGGTCCGCCGCCCCAAGGGAGTCTCCGCGTGAACGCGATGGTCAAGGCGGAGGGTGTGCACAAGTCCTACGGCCAGATCGACGTCCTCAAGGGCATCGACCTGGAGGTGGCCCCCCGCGAGGTGTTCTGCCTGATCGGCCCGTCGGGCTCCGGCAAGTCGACCTTCCTGCGCTGTATCAACCACCTGGAGAAGATCAACGCGGGACGGCTGTATGTCGACGGGGAACTCGTCGGCTACCGCCAGAAGGGCGACAAGCTCTATGAGCTGAAGGACAGCGAGGTCGCCCTCAAGCGCCGCGACATCGGCATGGTCTTCCAGCGCTTCAACCTCTTCCCGCATATGACGGCGGTCGAGAACATCATGGAAGCCCCCGTCCAGGTCAAGGGGGAGACCAAGGCCGTCGCCCGGGCCCGCGCCGAGAAGCTCCTCGACCGGGTCGGCCTCGCCGACAAGGCCGGGAACTACCCCTCCCAGCTCTCCGGCGGCCAGCAGCAGCGGGTCGCCATCGCCCGCGCGCTGGCGATGGAACCCAAGCTGATGCTCTTCGACGAGCCGACGTCGGCGCTCGACCCGGAGCTGGTGGGCGACGTCCTCGACGTGATGCGCGACCTCGCGGAGGACGGCATGACGATGGTCGTGGTCACCCACGAGATGGGGTTCGCCCGGGAGGTGGGGGACGCGCTGGTCTTCATGGACGACGGTGTGGTGGTCGAGTCGGGCCACCCCCGCGACGTCCTCACCACCCCCCAGCACGCCCGCACCAAGTCCTTCCTCTCCAAGGTCCTCTGACCCCACCCCGGCAACCCCGCCCGCCCAAGGTTGCGCACCCATCGCCAGGCGGGCGGGTCCCACTTCCGTGTTGAGCACGACCCCCGTCGCGGGCATGCGGGTTCCGCCCCGTTGTGGGCATCTGTTCCGCTGGGCGATGGGGGTCCCCCCGGCCGAAGGCTGGGGGAGGGTGGGCACACGGGGAACCCCCTGCCGGGCAGGCATCCCCACTCGCCCAGCCCCGCACCCGGCCCACACGGCGACGCACCCCCGCACCCCCCGGACCAGACCCCGCTGCGCCCAGCACCCCGTGCACGTACCCCGAGGGGGTGCACGGGGTGCGGGCCCGTCCGACAAGGGCCGACGCGACGGGGACCCGGTGTCCGGGTGGTGGGCTTGTGCCCACCCTCCCCCAGGCCCGCGCCTGGGAGGTGCCCCCACCCCAGCCTTCGGCCGGGGGTACCCCTCGTCGCACCAAGCGGAACAGAGGCTCACACGGGCGCGGACCCCGTGCCCCCACAGCGGTGGGGCCCGCCAGGCCACCAGCGGTGTGGCACCGCCGTGCCCACAACGCGGCCGTGGGCCGGGCCCCCACCCACCGCCCTACTTCAGCGCCAGCACCATCGCGTCCGACGGCGACCCCCACACCGCCCGCGCCTCACCGAATCCCCCCGCGCGCAGCGTCTCCACGTGCCACCCCAGCGACGGCGTCTCCCCGTCCGCGTGCGACCCGTAGATCTCGAACCGCCGCGCCGTCGCCTCCGCCAGTACGGGGTCGGCCGCCGCCACGGCCCACCACTCGGCCCAGTCCAGGGCGCCCGCCGCCTTGGCCCGTTCCATTCCGGCGTGCCGGTGTGCCCGCTCGAGCGCGTTGACGCGCGGGGTCGAGCGGTCGGGCATGCGGTCGGCGTTGAGGAAGACCCCGCCGTCGCGGACGAGCCCGGCGAGCTGTCCGTAGAGCGTGGCGAGGGGGCCCATCCTGAGCCAGTGCAGCGCGGTGGCGGTGAGGATGGCGTCGTACGAGGTGTGGGGCAGCGCGGCGGTCCAGTCGGGGTCGGCGAGGTCGGCGGTGACGAAGGTGACCCGCTCGTCCGAGGCGAAGGTGCCCCGGGCGATGGTGAGCAGCGCCGGGTCGAGGTCGACGCCGACGCTGGTGGCGTCGGGGAACCGGGTGAGCAGCCGGTCGGTGATGGTGCCGGTGCCGCAGGCGAGGTCGAGGACGCGCGGCGCGGTGCCGACGGCGGCTTCGACCATGTCGAGCATGACGCGGAAGCGCTCTTCGCGGTCGGGCATGTACCACTCCTGCTGCCGGTCCCAGCTCGTCTGCCAGGCGCGCCAGTCCGTTCCCGGCCCGGTCTCCCCGGTCCCCGCCCCCGTGGGCGTTCCCGTTCCCGTCTCCGCCACCGTGGTCGTCCCCGTCTCCGTACGCGCCACCGGAAGACCTCCGTCCGTAATACCCTGAATCCAGGATCGTCTCTTACTGTCGACGCCCACGACCCTAGACCGCCCCGGTAAGGACTACAAGTGGAACTGGCCTATTACTCGGACTATGCCGTGCGCCTGGTCAACACCGAGGAGCCGGCGCGGAACAAGGACACCCTGACCTCGGTCGAGGCGGTCCGTGAGCTGTTCGGCCCGTCGGCGCAGTCGGCCCGGCGCGCCACGGAAGGGGACGTGACCCGGTTCCGCGCGGTGCGCGGACGACTGCGGGCGGTCTTCGCGGCCGCCGACGCGGGGGACGAGACACGGGCGGTCGACCTGCTGAACTCACTGCTGCTGGAGTTCCCCGTCAGCCCCCAGATCTCCGGGCACGACATCCGCGACGAGGACGGCCGGCCGAAGTGGCACATGCACCTCGCCGACCACCCCTCCAACGCCACGGCGGGGTACGCGGCCATCGCGGCGATGGGACTCGCCTTCCATCTGACCGAGTACGGGGTGGAACGGCTCGGCCTGTGCCAGTCGGCACCCTGCCGCAACGCCTATCTCGACACCTCGACCAACCGCTCCCGCCGCTACTGCTCCGACCGCTGTGCCACCCGCGCCAACGTCGCCGCCTACCGCGCCCGCAAGCGCCGGGAGACCGAGCGGTCGGAGAGCACCGGCCGGACCGAGGAGAGCACCCAGGAGACCCGCGCCCGCATCGAGCGCTGACCGGGCCGCGGCGGCCGGTAGCGCACCCGCACCCGGCCCAGGACCAGTTCGGGCGGGACCGTGCCGAAGACCCGGCTGTCGCCCTCGGCGCCGGGATTGTCACTCAGCACCCACCAGCCGCTCTCCCTGCGCTCCACCAGCCGCTTGACGATGAGCAGGTCCTGCTGGAGCGGATGGCGCAGTACCGCCACATCACCGGGCCGCACCCCGGCGCCGTAGTGCACCAGCAGCCGGTCACCCCCTCTGAGCGTGGGATACATCGACGGGCCCGTCACTTCCGCGACGCCGAACGGCGCGCTCGGCTCCCGCCCCTGCTCACTCATCCGCCACCTCCGGCTACGGCGGTACGTTCCGCCACCAGTCCCATAGTGACCCCGGACTTTCGGCCTAAGCCCCCGGGGGCGCTCGCGAAAACGGGCCAGTCACGGAGTAATGTCCCACCTGAGAAGACGATCACGAGGAGGACAGCTCCATGCTTTCCCGCCTATTCGCCCCCAAGGTGAAGGTCAGCGCCCACTGCGACCTGCCGTGCGGTGTCTACGACCCGGCCCAGGCCCGGATCGAGGCCGAGTCGGTCAAGGCCGTGCAGGAGAAGTACCAGGCCAACGAGGACCCGCACTTCCGGGCCCGGGCCACGGTCATCAAGGAGCAGCGGGCCGAGCTGGCGAAGCACCACATCTCGGTCCTGTGGAGCGACTACTTCAAGCCGCCGCACTTCGAGAAGTTCCCGGAGCTGCACCAGCTGGTGAACGACACCCTCAAGGCGCTCTCCGCCGCGAAGGCGTCCACGGACCCGGCGACCGGCCAGAAGGCGCTCGACCTGATCGCCCGCGTCGACGAGATCTTCTGGGAGACCAAGAAGGGCTGACCCGCGAGGGTCCTCTCCGATCGCGGTGTACGCAGCCCGAAGGCCGCTCCCTCTCCGCGAGGGGGCGGCCTTCGCGCACCCGCCGGCCACCCGCACGGGCCGGCCGCCCCCACCTCACCCGGGGTTCTCCTCACGCCGCCGGAGCGCCCAGCGGCCCGCTCCCCTCGCGCGCCAGCCAGGCCCGGTACGCCTCGACCCGGTCGGCCGCCTCCTGGTAGGCCGCCTCCAGGTCTTCGTACACCCGAGCGAAGGAACCTTCCGTCACCTCCGGCGCCCCCGTCCCTCCCGCAGCCTCCGGCGTCTCCGGTACACAGAGCAGCAGCCGCACCGCCAGCGGATCCCCGCGCACCGGCCGGATCGCCATCCCCTCGTGCGGCCCCGATGTCGGCTGGCAGGGCGCGACGGCCTCGCCCGCCACGATCAGGTGCGCCGCCGTGTGGTAGTCGCCGTGGAGCAGCCGGGGGCTGAGCCCGGCGGCGGCCAGGACCCGACGCAACCCATCCCATTCGCCATCGACGGTGGGGTCGACGATCCAGCGGTCCCGGGCCAGGTCGGCGAGGTCGACGACCGGTGTGGCGGCGGCCGGGTGGTCCATCGCCATGGAGACGAACTGGGGCTCGCGCTCCATCAGCACCCGGACCGCGAGCCCCTCGGGAACGGTGAGCGGACAGCCCTCCACCTCATGGACGAAGGCGACGTCGAGCTGGCCCGTCGCGACCATGCGCAGCAGCGCGTTGGCGGAGACGTCCATATGGAGCGAGATGTCGGTACCGGGCAGCCGCCGCCGGAGCCGGCCGATCCAGCCCGGCAGGGCGCGGCTGGCGGTGGAGCCGATGCGCAGCCGGGGCCCGTCGGCGTGGGCGGCGGCGGACTTGGCCTCGGCGACGAGGGCGGCCATCTCGGCCACCAGCGGCCGGGCCCGGCTCAGCACGGTCCGGCCGACGACGGTGGGGCGGCAGCCGGAGCGCTCCCGGGAGAAGAGTTCGGCGCCGAGCGCGTTCTCGATGCGCCGCAGCTGGGTGGTCAGTGACGGCTGGCTGACGCCCAGTTGGCGGGCGGCCTTGTGCAGGCTGCCCGCGTCCGCGATGGCGCACAGGGCGCGCAGATGTCTCACCTCCAGCTCCATGTCCCGAGAGTAGGTCGGCCGTTGTCGGCCACACCAGAGACACAGTTCGGGCACAGCGGACGGAGGGGGACAGGTGATGCGGCGGAGTTATCGGAAGTTGGCATCATCCCCGGCGGGGGGTGGTTCCCGGACACTCCTGCGTACCGAACCCGTTCTTCGGACGAGCAGGAGATCCCCCCATGCGTCACCACAGAACCGTACTCTCCGCCCTCCTCGGTGCCGGACTCGCCCTCACCCTGGGCACGGTCCCGGCCTCCGCCGCCACGGCGCCCGAATCCCCCACCGCGGGCGCCGCCCAGTCCTTCGTCGCCTACGAGGGCTCGGCGCAGGACGTGAAGGCCACGAAGGCGTTCTTCGCGGCCGTACTGAAGCACGTGGCCGAGAAGCAGGCCGCCAACCCGGGCGCCCGGGTGGTCACGGTCACCTACAACGCCGCGAGCGCGCCCACCTTCCGGGCCCAGATAGCCGAGTCCACCCGGATCTGGAACAGCTCGGTCAGCAACGTCCGTCTCCAGGAGGGCAGCAACCCGTCCTTCCGCTACTACGAGGGCAATGACCCCCGTGGCTCCTACGCCAGCGTCAACGGCCTGGGCCGGGGCTACATCTTCCTCGACTACCGGCAGAACCAGGTCTACAACTCCACCCGGGTCACCTCCCACGAGACCGGCCATGTGCTCGGCCTGCCGGACAACTACCGCGGCCCGTGCAGCGAGTTGATGTCCGGCGGCGGCCCCGGCACGTCCTGCACCAACGCCGTCCCGAACGCGAACGAGCGCGCCCGGGTCAACTCCCTGTGGGCCCGCGGGCTGGCCTCGGCGATGAAGGCCGCGCGCTAGGCCGTGTCTGCCTAGGCCCTGCCCGCAGGCCCTGTCCGGGCCGCCGCCGTCCCTCCCGTACCCGAAGGAGATCCCGTACCCCGAGGGAGGTCCCGGGGTACGGGAAGTCCCGAGATACGGGAGGGACTCGGGGGCGGGAGGTCCCGGGGGCGGAGGTCCCGGGGGCGGGAGGGACTCAGCATCCCGCTCGGCGACAGCCATGGGTGTGACCGCCCGCCGCGCGGTCACACCCCCACCCGCGCGGCCATGGGCCCGGACACCGCCGCCCCGGCACCGGGCCGCGCGAGAGAAGACCGAGGGC
>NZ_JBHVHF010000297.1:0-9968 GCF_042800315.1 Streptomyces sp. NPDC057638 | reverse complement strand
GGTCCCGCCGGGCCGGGGTGCGCTCAGGCGGTGCCCATCAGGGCCAGAAAGGACTGCGGGTCGGAGTCGTAGCCCCGGAGCGTCTCGTGGTAGCGCCAGACCCCGCCGTCGTCGCGGATGAACTCGGCCACCACGGCCGCCGTCGCGTCCGGGACCCCCGCGAACGCGTCGGACCACAGCTCGGTGTGCCCCTCGGAGACTCTGACCTGGGTGTTGGGTACCTCGCCGAAGACCCGGCGCCCGTGCCGCTGCTGTATCACGACACCGACCACGACCCTCCCGTAGACGGGGGCGAGCCGGCCGAACTCCAGTTTCATGACCTCGTCGAAGCCGAAGCCCTGCCCGGTCTTGCTGTCCCGGGCCAGGGTGATGGTGCCGTCGGGGGACCTGCTGTCGAAGTGCACGACGTACGCCGGATCGCCCCGGAGGGCGTCCGCCCGGTAGGTCCCGGCGACGATGTCGAGGTCATGAGGGTTCGTGCCCCTGGGGCTCGGATCCCACCGCAGACCCACCTCGACCGTGCCGACTCCTTTGTTCAGGGTGCTCACCAGATGTACCTCTCCCACAACGTCCGGGGTTTCGCCGTCAATTGACCGTATCCGTTCTCCGGGGGCCGGGGCGAGGGCTTGGCGGGTGTACGCCATGGTCGGTTCGGCGCGTCATGGGCACATGGCGGGTCTCGTGGGCGTACCCCGGGGCGCCCGGCCGGAGCACCTGCGGGGAGGGATGACCCCGGCGGCGGCCGGGGCCGTACGATGGCGCGGTGCTGGTCAAGTGGATTCGCTGCACCGTGGTGGACCGTCGTGGGTTCGAACGGGGGCAGCGAAGGTGGGCGGGGCTGCTGGGTGAGCCGGGATTCCGTGGGCAGGGCGGCGGATGGAGCAAGGCGAGGCCCCAGGTCGCGCATGTCTTCTCGTTCTGGGAGAGCAGGGCGTTCTACGACTCGTTCATGGCCCGTTCGCACGACCGGCTGGCCTCCGGCCAGTCCGGGACGTACCGCGACCCGCAGGTGAAGCTGTTCGACTACCGCTTCGATGTGAAGACGGGGTTCGAACCGCGCTTCACGGGGGTGGACGTCGTACGCGTCGCCCACAGCACAGTGCGCGAGGACCGGGTCGAGCACTACGCGCTGATGCAGGAGAAGGTCTGGAACCCGGCGATGGCCGGGTCCCCCGGCATGGTGCGTGGCGTCTTCGGTGAGGCGCCGGGCCATGAGTTCCTGGTGCTCTCGATGTGGCGCTCCGAGGCGGAGCACGGGAAGTACCGCCGTGAGCGGGTGGAGCGGCTCCTGCTGCGGGCCCAGACGGAGGCCGATGTCGCGGCGCTCTCCGGGGACGTCGTACAGCTCGAACCCTCGTGGACCGTGTGAGCGGGCCCCTTTCGCCCGGTTCCGCACCGTACTCCCCGCCGATACGCCGGATGGACTCCGCCCCGCCCGCCGTCCGCGCGGAGAGCGATCTAGGGTCGGGACATGGCACGACCGCGACGCATCGTCCTCGTCCGGCACGGAGAGTCGGAGGGAAACGCCGACGACACCGTGTACGAACGGGAGCCCGACCACGCCCTGCGGCTGACCGCCGGGGGGCTGGCACAGGCGGAGGCGGTGGGCGCCCGGCTGCGCACGCTCTTCGGCGAGGAACGGGTCAGTGTCTATGTGTCGCCCTACCGGCGCACCCATCAGACGTTCCGGGCCTTCGCCCTCGACCCCGCCCTGGTCCGGGTGCGTGAGGAGCCACGGCTGCGGGAGCAGGACTGGGGGAACTGGCAGGACCGTGAGGACGTCCGGCTCCAGAAGGCGTACCGGGACGCCTACGGGCACTTCTTCTACCGCTTCGCCCAGGGGGAGTCGGGAGCGGATGTGTACGACCGGGTCGGTGCCTTCCTGGAGAGCCTCTACCGCAGCTTCGAGTCCCCCGACCACCCGCCGAACGTGCTGCTCGTGACCCATGGGCTGACCATGCGCCTGTTCTGTATGCGCTGGTTCCACTGGACCGTCGCGGAGTTCGAGTCGCTCTCCAATCCGGGCAACGGCGAGACCCGGATACTGACCCTCGGTGAGGACGGGCGCTACGCCCTGGACCGGCCCTTCGAGCGCTGGAGGATCCCCGAACCGTATGGGGTCACCGGATAGAGTGGCAGGAAGATGACCCTTGATCCCGCTGACGACCGGCGCCTGGCACGCGCCCTGGACAGCCTGCGCGGACTGTCCGTGGGAGACGCGCTCGGCTCCCAGCTCTCCGTCCCCTCGCACCACCCCCTGCTGAAGCGGCGCGAGCTGCCACCGGGTACCTGGCGGTGGACCGACGACACCGAGATGGCCTGCTCGGTGGTGGCCGTGCTCGCGGCCCATGGCCGGATCGACCAGGACGCGCTCGCGGCGTCCTTCGCCGCCCACCATGACACCGACCGGGGCTACGGGCGCGCCGTCGACCGCATCCTCCGGCTGATCAAGGAAGGCGGCGACTGGCGAGAACTCGCCGCGGCGCTCTTCCAGGGACAGGGCTCCTGGGGCAACGGCGCCGCGATGCGGATCGCGCCGCTGGGGGCCTGGTACGCGGACGACCCGGAGCAGGCCACGCACCAGGCCGAGATCTCCTCGTACACCACGCACCAGCACCGCGAGGCGGTCGTCGGCACGATGGCGGTCGCCGCGGCGGCCGCGCTCGCCGCCGATCCGGCCGGGCCGCCGGAGCCCGGCGCGCTGCTGGACGGGGTGATCGCCCTGGTGCCGCGGAGTGCCGTCGGCGCCGGGCTGCGCCGGGCGCGCGACATGCTCGACTACGGCGACCCGGGCACGGTCGCCGCCGTCCTCGGCTGCGGACGGCGTACCAGCGCGCATGACACGGTCCCCTTCGCGCTCTGGTCGGCGGCCCGCGCGCTCGGTGATCCCGTGACGGGGTTCTGGACGACGGCGCAGGTGGGCGGGGACATGGACACCACCTGCGCCATCGCCTGCGGGGTGATCGCCGCGGGCGCGGGCGACCGTCTTCCCGCGGCATGGCTGGAGCGTACGGAGGCACTGCCGGACTGGGTGCCCTCGGTCCCGCGCTGACCGCGTACGGGGCGAGGGAGGGCGCGCGGTGATCCGAGCCCGCGGGGTGCCCGCCGTCGCGTCGAGCGGGCCTGACGGGAGCGCGTTGCCCAGGTGCCGGATTCCGTACGCGTCTCCCTGGCCGCGAGCCGTATCCGGACCCGTCGCGGCGCCCGGGGGCTTGCAGTGCCCTGGCGCCCCGGAGGGACGCGTGACAGGGGAGGCGCGTAGCGGTGCTGTGTTCGCGCCTGCGACGGGTGGGCCAGGGCTGGCGCTCCGGGTACCGCGCGGCCGCTATGGGGCGTCATCCGCTCCGGAGCCGGGTGGCGGTGCTCCGCGCTCGGCTTGCTTCGGTGCCGGTGGCCTGGCGTCTTCGCGGTCGCATAGCACCTGGAAGCGCGTCGGCTGATCGATCGTTCGGCTCTCGCACGGAGGTGGCGCGCCCGGGCCAGGGCCGCTGGTCGACGAAGCGGTGGGACTCGTTCCGGCGCCCGGTGACGCAGCGGAAGGGGCGCCAGGGCCCCGCGGTCGAACCGAGATCCGAATCCGGTTGTCGCGACGGGGGTGTGGCGGCGTACGCTTGCTGGCGCCATGCCGTATGAACCACCCACCCACAGGGTCGAACGCTCGATCAGAGCCACGACCGGAGCGAAGATCGTCGCCGGTGTCGACGAGGTCGGACGCGGAGCGTGGGCCGGTCCCGTCACGGTGTGCGCCGCGATCACCGGACTGCGCCGACCGCCCGAGGGACTGACCGACTCCAAACTGCTCACCGTCAAGCGCCGGGGAGAGCTCGCCGCAGAGCTGGAGGGCTGGGTCACCGCGCACGCCCTGGGGCACTCCTCGCCCGAGGAGATCGACGAACTCGGGATGACGGCGGCCCTGCGCCTCGCCGCCTGCCGGGCACTCGACGGGCTGCCGGTGCGCCCCGACGCCGTCATCCTCGATGGGAAGCATGACTACCTGGGTGATCCCTGGCGTGTCCGTACGGTGATCAAGGGGGATCAGTCCTGTGTCGCGGTCGCGGCGGCGTCCGTCATCGCGAAGGTGCGCCGGGACGCGATGATGGCCGAACTCCCTGACGAGTACGCCGCTTTCGGCTTCGCCGCCAACGCCGGTTACCCCTCTCCCCTCCACAAGGCCGCCCTCGCCGAGCGGGGGCCCACGCCGTACCACCGCCTCTCCTGGGCCTATCTGGACGCGCTGCCCCAGTGGCGGCATCTCAAGAAGGTTCGGATCACCGCTGCGGCGGCGGAACTGGAGAGCGGGGGCCAACTCGGCTTCGATTTCTGAACCGGCCCTCCCCGCAGGGCAGCCGCACGCAAGTGCCCACCCGCCGATGCCGCTCGAACCGGCATTTGATAGACATCCCTTTATGCCTCTCATACCCGAGGAGCCTCAGATTCACGAGAGTGCCCAGGGTCCCCGCGTCACTCCGGCCACCGGCCGTACCGCGTCGACCCCTCGCCCCGTACCCGGCCCGCGTCCCGTGGCCTCGCCGCGACCCGCTCAGCCGGGCCCCGGCCCCGCCCGGCCCGCACCTCCGGCGCAGCGTACGCACCCCACCGCGGGACAGCCCCGGCCGGCTGCTCCGCGGAATCCTTCCCAGCCGCAGATCCAGCTGATACCGGCGCCCGCGGACGGCGCCGTCGACGCCGCCGAGGAGGCCGTGGACCTGCTGCTCGACTCGGGCCGCGCCCCGGGCGAGGTCCTGGTGCTCACCACGGGCGAACTCCACCCCTGGGCCGCCCATGAGCTGACCTTCGGCGAAGCCGCGTACTGGGCACAGCAAGCGGCCGGGGACGACGTCTTCTACGCCGCCGCCGACACGGTGGGCCAGACCTCCCTCCGTCCCGTGGTCGTCGTCGCCCTCAACGGCGGAAACGACGACGAATCGGTCCGTGCCCTGAGCGAGGCCACGGCGAAGGCGGGTGCGCTGCTGATCGTCTGTGGTGACTCGCAGCTGGCCAACACCGCGCTCGGCGCGGGCGTCTGACGCGTCCCACGCCGCGCCATCGTGCTCCGGCTGCCTGCCGACGGGCAGCCGGAGAGACGGCCACCGGGGAGCCGTGGACCCGTGGGGGCCCGCTGCCTTCCGCGACGCGTTCGACGCGTCCAGGCGCGTCGTCGCCCGGGGCCTTTGCCGCCCCTGACCTTCGCCGTCCGGGCCGGCGGGCCCTTCCGCCGGGCGCACCAGCCCCGGAACCCTCGATGCCGCCGGCTCCGGTGCGAGCCCTGACATCCGGCCCGTCGCGCCAGCCCCTGAGGCTCGGCCGCCCCTGTTCCGTGGCCGTCCGCCCGCGTCGGCCCGGGCCGCCATCCGCGGTCTCGTGGCGGTGCGGAACCCCTGTTGCCGTACCGGGGGGGGCTTGGTCGTGCGTGAACGCGCGGGTCAGCGTGCGGCGGTACGGCGCAGTGCCTCGGGCGCTCCGCTGGCCGTGCGCAGTTCCAGCGGCTCACTCACCGACACGTCGGCGAGATCCCCGGGCGTCGAGGTGGAGCTGGGCCGTCGGCCGCCCCGGCCCTCGCCCAGAACCTGCCAGCCGCCCCGGGTCAGCGTGATGTAGGCACCACAGCGCAATCCGTGCAGCGTGCACGCGTCTCGCAGGCCCCACATCCACGCGCCGTCTTCCTCGGTCCACCGCTCGTCGCCGTCGCGGCAGTAGAGCAGGACGGCGGTACGGACGGGGGCGCGGCGGCGCAGATCATGTGGAATCACCCGGCGTAGATGCGCCAGGAGCGCGTTGCGGAACTCCCAGCCGTCCACCGGGGCGGAGTGCCGGGCGAAGGACGCGCTGGCGGTGAGTCGCTCCTCCGGGTCGAGCACCGCCACGACGGCCGTCGTGGGCGTCGGACGGTGCCGGGCGTGCAGTCCACTGACCACCTCCCGCGGATTGCGCAGCAGCGGGATACCGGCGGCCGCCCACTCGGCGGGTTCGAGCACTCTGAGTCGGCTGGCAGAGCTGGCGTTGGTGATCGAAGTGGCTGCGGACGAAGCGAATCCGAAGGTCACGTTCCTCCCTTCGCATACGCGCCCACAGAGCGGGCAGGGTCGGGTGAGGGCGCACCGCGACACAGCCCTTGAGGACCGTTGGACGGGCCGTGTGGGGAGCGTTCCAATTCTTGCTGGCGCTGCGGAATGCGGCAACGAGCAATTTGACGCCAGCGGCAGGAATCAGTGGGTATGCCTTGGATATCCCTTCGCCTGATCGCCCAGGTCCCGTCCGTCGCCTCCACCCGTCATGCCTGAACGGCGAGGACCAGCGGATACACCCCCTTCGCTCCGGCCCTGCGCAGCAGCCTGGCCGTCACCGCCAGCGTCCAGCCGGTGTCCGAGAGGTCGTCGACGAGCAGGACGGGCCCGTCCGCCGCCGCGACGGCTTCCGCGAGGGGCGCGGGCACGGTGAAGGCGTGGTGCAGGGCCCGCACCCGCTGGGCGCTGTTGGTCCGGGAGGGCCGTGACTCCTCACCGTCCTCCCGGTACTCCACCGCCCCCAGCAACGGCATACGTCCGATCTCGGCGATCCGGGCACCGAGCGACCCCACGAGCCGGGGACGGCCGCGCGAGGCGACGGTGACCACGCCGACCGGCCGTGCGGGGGCGTCGGCGGCGCCGGAGGCCCAGCCGCCGCTGGCACGCGCCCAGTCCGCCAGTACGGTCACCACCGCGTCGACCACATCATGCGGTACCGGTCCGTCGGGGGAGTCCGGAGCGAGCATCGGGCGCAGCCGGTTTCCCCAGCCGATGTCCGAGAGCCGCCCCAGCGCCCGGCCCGGCCCGGCCTGTTCCCCCTGCGGGATACGGCCCTTGAGATCCACCCCCACCGCCGCGAGCCCGGTCGGCCACATCTTGCGCGGCTCCACGTCCACACCCGGCCTGCTCAGTTCCCCCCGCGCGGCGGTGAGAGCGGCCTCGGAGACCGTGTCGCCGAACCGGGCCCCGGCACAGTTGTCACAGCGCCCGCACGCGGTCGCCTCCTCGTCGTCCAGCTGCCGCCGCAGGAACTCCATGCGGCACTCCCGCGACCGCGCGTAGCCGCGCATCGCCTCCTGTTCGATCTCGCGCTGGCGGGCCACCCGGGCGTACCGCTCCGCGTCGTACCGCCAGGGCTGGCCGGTGGCGGTCCAGCCGCCCTTGACCCGGTGTACCGCGCCGTCCACGTCGAGGACCTTGAGCATGGTCTCCAGCCGGGTGCGGCGCAGCTCGACCAGGGGCTCCAGCGCGGCGAGCGACAGGGGGCGCCCGGCGGCCGCCAGGGCGTCGAGGGCGCGCCGCACCTGCTCCTCCGGCGGGAACGCCACCGACGCGAAGTACCGCCAGATCGCCTCGTCCTCCGGGCCGGGCAGCAGCAGTACCTCGGCGTGCTCCACGCCACGCCCGGCCCGGCCCACCTGCTGGTAGTAGGCGATCGGGGAGGAGGGCGAGCCGAGATGCACGACGAAGCCGAGGTCTGGTTTGTCGAACCCCATGCCCAGGGCGGAGGTGGCCACCAGGGCCTTGACCCGGTTGGCCAGGAGGTCCTCCTCGGCCTGCTGGCGGTCGGCGTTCTCCGTGCGTCCCGTGTAGGGCGCGACGGTGTGGCCGCACTGTCGCAGATAGGCCGTGACCTCCTCGGCCGCCGCGACCGTGAGCGTGTAGATGATGCCGGAGCCCGGCAACTGGTCGAGGTGGTCCGCCAGCCAGGCCAGGCGGGTGGCCGCGTCGGGCAGCCGCACCACCCCCAGGCTCAGGCTCTCCCGGTCGAGGGAACCGCGCAGGACCAGGGCGTCCGTGCCCGCGCCCGTGCCGAGCTGTTCGGCGACGTCGGCGGTCACCCGGGCGTTGGCCGTCGCCGTGGTGGCGAGCACGGGCACGCCCGCGGGTAGCTCCGCCAGCATGGTGCGCAGCCGGCGGTAGTCGGGGCGGAAGTCATGGCCCCAGTCCGAGACGCAGTGTGCCTCGTCCACCACCAGCAGGCCGGTGGCGGCGGCCAGCTTCGGGAGCACCTGGTCCCGGAAGTCCGGGTTGTTCAGCCGCTCGGGGCTGACCAGGAGCACATCCACGGCACCGGCCGCCACTTCCTCCTGGATGGTGTCCCATTCCTCGGGGTTGGACGAGTTGATCGTCCGCGCGCGGACGCCCGCGCGGGCCGCCGCCTCCACCTGGTTGCGCATCAGCGCGAGCAGGGGGGAGACGATCACGGTCGGCCCGGCGCCCCGCTGCCGCAGCAGCGCGGTGGCGACGAAGTACACGGCGGACTTGCCCCAGCCGGTCCGCTGGACGACAAGGGCCCGCCGTCCATGCGCGACGAGGGCCTCGATGGCGCGCCACTGGTCCTCGCGCAGCCGGGCGGTGCCCGTGCCGTCCGAGACGAGCCGGGCGAGCACCGCGTCGGCGGCCGCCCTCAGATCGGAGGAGGCCGCGGGGGCCGAGAGGTCTGCGTGGTCTGCGTGCTCCATGCCTCCATGCAACCCGATGGCACCGACAATGCGCGAACCTGACCGCCGGGCCTGTGGACAACGTTATCCACAGGGGTCGCGGAGCCGACCTGACCCGGGGGACCGTCGGGGCATGAGCAAACACCACGAACCCACCGGTCGCACCGGTGACCAGCAGATCATCCTGCGCAGTCCGGCCGAGCTGGCCGACGCCCTGCCGTATGTGCTCGGCTACCGGCCGACCGACTCCATCGTCGTCGTGGCCCTCCACGGCAGCCGCGGCCGCTTCGGCGGCCGGGTGCGGCTCGGGATTCCGCGTGACGCGGAGGAGTGGGCGGCCGTAGCCCGGCAGCTCGCGCGCTGTCTCGTCGACGGGAGTGAACGGCACGGTGGCCGCCCGGACGGCATGGTCGTCTTCCTCTGCCAGGATCCGGCCGGAGGCGAGTCGGGCCGCGCCGTCATGGAACGCCTGCGTCCGCTCGCTCAGCGGCTGAGAGTCGCCTGCGGTGAGCTGGACGTACCCGTGTACGAGGCACTGTGTCTGTCCGGCGGGCGCTTCTGGTCCTACTGCTGTCCCGACGAGCGCTGCTGCCCGGCCGAGGGCAGGACCCAGGTCCTTCCGGGGACCTCGCTGATGGCCGCGGCGGCCACCTACGCGGGCGTTCACGTGCGCGGTTCGCTGAGGGACATGGAGGCGCGGCTGGAGCCGTCGCAGGTGTCCGGGCGGCCGGGACAGGAGGAGGCACTCGACCGGGCCGCCGCCGCGCTGGTGCCGAGGATCCTTGGCCAGGGCGGTCGTGAGCGGGCCATGGCGGACACCCTCCGGTTGGCCCAGGAGGTGATGCGCCGGTTCTCCGGCCCGGTGCCCACGGTGGGCTGGTCCATGGCGGACGCGGCGGACGACCGGCTCGTCACTGACGACGAGGCCGCCGCGCTGATCATGGGTTTACAGGACCGGATCACCCGGGACCGGGCCGCCGAGTGGTGGCAGGAGCCGGGGGCGGGGCGGGCGTTGCGGCTCTGGCGAGCCCTGGCACGCCGCTGCGTCGGCCCCTACGCGGAACACGCCGCGGCGCCTCTGACCCTCGCCGGATGGGTCGCCTGGTCCACGGGGGACGAGCCGGCCGGCCGCGTCGCCCTCGGCGCGGCCCTGCGCCGGGATCCCGGCTATCTCCTCGCCCGTCTGCTGCACCAGGCGTGCAACGAGGCGCTCGACCCGGAGACGGTGCGCGGCTGCTTCCGTGCGGAACCGGAGCCAGGGGAGCAGGTACCGACGCCACCGGGCGGCCGCGCTGACGACGCGGGTCCGGTACGCCCGGCAGGGTCCGCCGACGGTCCGCCACGGGGCGGGAGCGCCGGGCCACCGCCGGCCGACAAGCCGACCCGCCCGATGGGCTCCCGGCCCGGTTCACGAACGCCTTCCGACGGATCCCGGCGCGCATCGCGAGGCGGGGTCGTACGGCCCCGGGGCGCCGGACGGGCTCCCCGCCCCGGGCCGCGCGGCGGCTTGTAACGGCCC
>NZ_JBHVHF010000296.1:0-10006 GCF_042800315.1 Streptomyces sp. NPDC057638 | reverse complement strand
GACCGGCGACCCGGACCACTTGGCCGGTCGCCGGTCATGGGCCCGGTGAGGCTAGTCCTTGATCAGAACACCCGCCGGGACCGCGCCCCGCGCCCGCGAGAGGCCACGGAAGTACCACTCGACCTCGTTCTTCTCGCCCGCGTTCGGATAGGCGTTGGTGCAGCTGACCCCGCCCGTGGAGCCGGACATCAGGCTGGAGCAGGGGCCGGGCTTGCGGTCCGGCAGACCCAGCAGATGGCCGAACTCATGGGACGAGATCCGGATGGTGTTGTAGCCCTGGGTGACGGCCTGCCGGCCCATGTACCAGGTGCCCTTGCCGAGGCTGGTCGGGATGGCACGGGGCCAGCCGTTGTCGGCGATCACCCGGATATCGGCCCGCTGCCCCGGTGTCACCGGGCGCAGCTGGACATTGACGACGCTCTGGTTCCAGACGGCCGCGCCCTGGTCCACCGCCGACCGGAACTCGGCGGAGAGGGTGGCGTCATAGGTCAGGGTCCGTACGGTCGGCGCC
This sequence comes from Streptomyces sp. NPDC057638, assembly GCF_042800315.1. Lineage (NCBI taxonomy): Bacteria > Bacillati > Actinomycetota > Actinomycetes > Kitasatosporales > Streptomycetaceae > Streptomyces > Streptomyces sp. NPDC057638. The sequence continues at coordinate 9,495 of NZ_JBHVHF010000296.1, read as the reverse complement.
ACGGCGGCGTCGGGGGCGGGCGCGGCCACGGCGGTGGCCGGGGCGACCACCGCGAGGACGGTTCCGATCAGGGCGGCGGTGAGTGCGCGGCGGTGCGTTCCTGAGGACAAGGAGGTCTCCTGAGGGTGGGGGTGGGGTGCACGGCGTTTCCTGTCCTGCCGCCGCCATGACCCCGGCGGCGACAGCGGTGGAGCGTGTGTCCTGACGTCCGTTCCTTGCCTGCCCTGGCGGAGCGCGCCGTGAAACCGTACGGGAGCGTACGAGCCCGTACGGGCGCACGACCGCGCGTACGGCCGGAGTGCCCACCTCTCCGGCCGAGCTCCACACGGGGCGTGGAGAAGCTTGTTACCGGTGGCAACTCAGGTCAAGACCCCGGTACTCATCCGGGGAGACAACCGGGGCCGCCCCTTCCGCCGCCCCGCCCGCCCGTGTCGGCTCATCTCACGACCTGTCAGCGCGCCCTATCGGCACTCGCGTACGGCGCGGTACGCGCCGCACTGGCCGTCGGATACGGGCGGTACGAGCGGTACGGGCTGAGCGGTACGGGCGGGCGGCGGGGCGGCCGGTCCAGACCGTACGAGCGGTGCGGCCGGTACCGGCGGCACCAGCACTCTGGGCGGGCCGTGGCCCCGTCACACGGCCGCGCGGAGTCGGCCCCGCTCAGAGCCAGCCCTGGCGGCGGGCCGCGCGGGCCGCCTCCATGCGGTTGCGGGTGCCCGTCTTGCCGATCGCCGACGAGAGGTAGTTGCGCACCGTCGACTCGGACAGACACAGCCCGCCCGCGATGTCGGCGACGGTCGCGCCGTCCACGGCCGCGTTGAGTACATCCCGCTCCCGCGCGGTCAGCGGGCTCGGGCCCGCGCTGAGCGCGGCGGCGGCGAGGGCCGGGTCGATCACCGTCTCGCCCGTCAGCACCCGGCGGATCGCCTCCGCCAACTCCTCCACCGGCCCGTCCTTCACCAGGAACCCGGCGGCCCCGGCCTCCATCGCGCGCCGCAGATATCCCGGCCGGCCGAAGGTCGTCAGGATCAGCACCCGGCAGCCGGGCACCTCGTCCCGCAGCTCCGCCGCCGCGTCCAGCCCGCTGCGGCCCGGCATCTCGATATCCAGCAGGGCGACGTCAGGCCGGGTCTCCAGCGCCTTCGCGGTGACCTCGTCGCCCCGGCCGACCTGGGCGACGACCTCGATGTCCTCCTCAAGTCCCAGCAGCAGCGCCAGCGCACCGCGCATCATGCCCTGGTCCTCCGCCAGCAGGACCCTTACGGCACCGCCCCTGTGGCGGTCATCGATGGTGACCATGGCGTCAGCGTACGGGCCCTTCCCCGCCGGGCCGCGCTCCCGCCGGACCACTGAGCTGTCCTCCCCCTGGGCCTCGGCCTGGGGCTGGGTCTGGGGCTGGGTCTGGCGGCCCGGGCGGTACCTCCACCTCCGGGCCCTGCGGCCCGGGAGGCGGTCCCACCGGCGGAGTCCGGGGGAGCGCCCCCGCATCTGGGACCTGCGGCCCGGGAGCCGCCGGGCCGTCCTGCCGGGAGACCGCCGTGGCCGCCCGGGCGTCCGCCGCCGTGCGGTCGCGGGGGGTGGTCCTGTGGTCGTGCGGGTCCAGTTCCCGCTGGTCCACCGGGAGTTCCGCGCGGACCTGGAAGCCGCCCCGCGCGCCCGGTCCCGTCGTCAGCGACCCGCCCGCCGCCGCGAGCCGCTCGGACAGGCCCGTCAGTCCCGTACCGCCGATCCGGCGGACGGCCTCCTCGCCCGGTTCCTCGGGCGCGGGGCCGACACCGTCGTCGGCGATGGTCAGCGACACCCGCTCGGTCCCGCCGGTCACGGTGATCTCACAGGTCACCGCCGAGCTGTGGCGGACGACATTGGTCACCGCCTCGCGTACCACCCAGCCCAGCAGCGCCGCCGCCGACGGCTCCAGCGGCGGCCCCGACTGCCGGACGACCGGGGTGATCGTGGCCGCCGACAGAACCGAGCGGGCCCGGTCCAGCTCCGTGGCCAGCGTGCCCTCCCGATAGCCCGTCACCGCCTCCCGGATCTCCGTCAGCGCCTGGCGGCCGATCGACTCGATGTCGGTCACCTGCGCCAGCGCCGCGTCCACGTCCCGTACCGCCAGCCGACGGGCCGCCTCCGACTTGACCACGATCACGGACAGGGTGTGGCCGAGCAGATCGTGCAGATCGCGGGAGAAGCGCAGCCGCTCCCGCTCCACCGCCGCCCGCGCCAGTTCCTGGCGGGTCTCGCGGAGTTCGCCCACGGTCTCGCTGAGGGCGAGCAGGGTGGAGGTCACCAGACCTGAGATGAGCGTGCCGTAGGCGACGCCGATCGCGAACCAGCCCTCCTCGCTCAGCGAGACCAGGCCCCCGGCGAGCGCCAGCCCCGCCAGCACCACCCGGCCCCGCGTCCCGCGCAGCGCCAGCCCCGCCGCCAGACCCACCAGCGGGAGCAGCAGCAGCCAGGTGCCGCCGTAGCCGCCCGCGAGCCCGAAGGCGATCACGGAGAGCGCCGCGAGCAGCCACACGGTGGCGGGGGAGTCCCGGTTGGTGGTGTCGAAGGAGCGGAAGACCAGCAGTATGTAGAGGGTGTTGAAGGCCAGCAGGCCGAGTCCGCCGATCCAGGGGTTGGCGGTGTCGCCGCGCAGCAGGTTGGCGAGTGCGCCGAGGCCGAGCAGCAGCCAGGGGAGCATGGCGAAGCCGCTGGGCGCGCCGAGTTCCTCGGCCAGCCGTCGCAGCCGGGGACGGTGGGGGCCGCCCGGTGGGGTGTCGGCCCGTCCGATCCCCGCCGGTCCCGTGACCCGCCTCGCCGGGTTCTCGGGGCGCCCGGCCCCCACCGCGTCTCTCGTCAGCCGCGATTCCGCCCGCGGCTGTGCCGCGTGGTCCTGTTGCCCGCGCCCCTCGTGCGTGCGCTGCCGCTTCTCCCGGTCTCGCCGGGGCCACGGCCCGCGTGCCCTGTCGGTCATCGCCGCTCCCGTCGTGCTCATCGCGCGGTGTCCGCGCCCATCACGCCGTCCTCGTCGCGCCCGTCACGGCAGGTCCGTCACGGTGGTCGCGGCACGGCGGTTCCGCCAGAGCGGCTCCGCCGTGTCCGTGCCCGTCGTGTCCGTCACGCCGCCTTCGCGTGCTGACGGTACGAGAACGCCGCGTACCAGGCGCAGAATGCCGCCCAGACCAGGACCAGCACCAGCGTCAGCGCGCTCGGCGCGTTGCCGTCCGCCACGGACCAGCCCAGTTCGGCGAAGAGATGGGCCGGGGTGTACTCGCAGATCGTCGCCAGCCAGTCCGGGAACATCTGGACCGGGAACCACAGCCCGCCGATGACCGCGAGTCCCAGGCTCAGCGCGGTGTTGACCACGCCGGTGGTCTGCGCCGAGAGCCGGTAGCCGTTGCCTATGCCGAGCAGGGTGAAGGGCAGCGCGCCCAGCCACAGCAGCACGGCGACCGAGACCCACTGCCAGGCGTCCAGCCGCACCCCGTTGGCCAGGGCGCCCGCCGCCAGCACCACCACGATCGCGGGCAGCACCACCACCGAACCGGTGATCGCCCGCCCGAGCACGACCTGGCCCGGCCGCATCGGCGTGATGCTCAGCTGGCGCAGCCAGCCCGTGGACCGGTCCTCGGCCACTCCCGTGCCCGTCGACAGCGCGGCGCCCAGCGCCGCGTAGGCCGCCATGCCGACCATCGACACCGTCCGCCAGCCGTCCACGCCCCGGGTGCCGCCGACATTGGTCAGCAGCAGATACATCAGCACCGGCAGTCCGATGCCGAAGACGACGAAGCCCGTGTCGCGCAGGGAGCGGGTGATCTCCAGCCGGGCGTAGGCCATGGTCGTCGCGTTCGCGGTCATGCTCATCGGGTGCGCTCCAGTCGGGGAGACGAGGCGGCCCGGGCGGAACCGGCGGGCTCCAGCCGGGAGGTCAGGGTCAAGAACGCGTCGTCCAGCGAGACCGCCGTCACCTGGAGACCATGGATCGCGTCCGCGCGGGCCAGTGCCCGCACCGTCGCGTCCGAGTCGTCGCTGCTGAGCCGGGCCCGGTCGCCGTGGATCTCCACCGACGTCACCCCCGGCAGCTGCCCGAGGCCCTCGCTGCCCCGGCCCCGCAGGTCGAAGGAGACGACCGTGCCGCCCGCCGCCCGCCGCAGCTCCTCGCCGCTGCCCTCGGCCACCAGCCGGCCCCGGTCGATGACCACGATCCGGTCGGCGTTGTCATCCGCCTCCTCCAGATAGTGGGTGGAGAACAGGACCGTGTTGCCCCGGGCCGCGTACATCCGCATGGAGTGCCAGAACGCGTGGCGCGCCTCCACGTCCAGTGCCGCCGTGGGCTCGTCCAGCATGATCAGTTCCGGGTTCCCGGCGAGTGCGACCGCGAACCGGGTCCGCTGCACCTGCCCGCCGGAGAGCCGGTCCACCCGGCGTTCGGCCAGCTCGGTCAACCCCGCGAGTTCGAGGGCCTCGTCGACGGGCAGCGGCTCCGGATACGCCGTCGCGATGAACGTCACCAACTCGCGGACGGTGACCCGCGATATCGCCCGCCCGTCCTGGAGCATCGCCCCGACCCGCCCCTGCCTGACCGTCTCGCCCGGCGGCCGTCCGAAGAGCAGCGCCTGCCCGCCGTCCGGCTCGTTCAGCCCCAGCATCAGGCTGATCGCGGTCGACTTGCCCGCGCCGTTGCGGCCGAGCAGGGCGACCGTCTCCCCCCGGGGGATGCTGAGGTCCAGGCCGTCCACGGCGCGCACCGATCCGTACGCCTTGACGGCGCCGGTGAGCGATACGGCGAGTTCCGTCGATGTGGTCTGTGTCATGCCTCGACGGTACGAACAGGGGTTCGCCCGCAGGTAGAAGCACATGTCCCCGCTTCGCTAGGACAAATGTCCTAGCCGGGCGCGGGGCCGGGCCCGGCGAAGGGGCCGGGGTGGGTCCGGGGTGGGCGAAGGGCCGGGCCCCGCCCCCGGGCTTGGCGGCCGAGCCCGTGCCCCTCCCCGCCCGGCCGCGCCTCGCCGTCCGCCCGGCGGTCCTTCCCCGCCCGGCCGCGCCTCGCCGTCCGCCCGGCGGTCCTTCCCCGCCCGGCCGCGCCTCGCCGTCCGCCCGGCGGTCCTTCCCCGCCCGGCCGCGCCTCGCCGTCCGCCCTGCGGCCCCTCGCCGTGCGCCCGGCCGCTTCTCGCCGTACGCGGACCGACCCGGTCAGGTCGTGTAGTCGGCGTTCACACGGACGTACTCGGCCGTCAGATCGCACCCGTAGACCGTCGCCTCCGCGCTCCCCGTGCCGAGGGTGATCAGGATGTCGACCTCGTCCCGGCGCATCGCGTCGGCCAGCCGGTCGAGCGTGTCGGCGGCGGGCGTCCCGGCGGGCTCCGGATACACCTCGACATCACCGAAGCTCACGGTGACCGAGTCCGGGGTGATGGCGGTGTCCTCCGGGTGATGCGTGTTCTTGCCGATGGCCATCACCACCCGGCCCCAGTTGGGGTCCGCGCCGTGCACGGCCGTCTTCACCAGCGGTGAGTTCACCACGCTCTTGGCGACCCGCTTGGCCTGCGCGCGGTCACGCGCCCCCGCGACGGTGACGTTCAGCAGCTTGGTGGCGCCCTCGCCGTCGGCGGCCAACTGCCGCGTGAGGTCCAGACAGAGATCGGCGAGCGCGGCGGCGAACTCCGTCACATCGACCGGCCCCGCCGCGCCGTTGGCGATCACCGCCACCGTGTCGGAGGTGGAGGTGTCCGTGTCCACGCTCAGACAGTTGAACGTACGGTCCACCGCCGCGCGCAGCGCCCCGTCCAGGTCGGCCGGGGTGAGTTCCGCGTCGGTGAACACATACGCCAGCATCGTGGCCATATCGGGCTCCAGCATGCCGACGCCCTTCGCGACGCCGACAACACTGGCCCGCCCCACCCTCCGTACGGCCGTCTTCGGCCGGGTGTCGGTGGTCATCATCGCGCGCGCCACATCCAGCGGCCCGGCCGTGAACGCCGCGAGACCGCGTGCGGCGGTCCCGTCGAGGTGCGCGCGGATGGGCTCCATCGGGAGGGGGCGCCCGATCACTCCGGTGGAGCCGATGAGTACCTCGTCGTCCGGGATGCCGACGATCCCGGCGACCCGGCGCACGACCTCGGCGGCGTCCTTCTCACCCTGGCGCCCGGTGGCGACATTGGCGTTCTTCGCGATCGTCGTCACGGCGCGCAGCTGTTGTTGCGCGGCATGGGCCCGGCTGAGGAGTACGGCCGGGCCCGCGAAGAGGCTCTGGGTGAACATCGCGGCGCTGGTGGCGGGCCGGTCCGAGACGACGATGGAGATGTCGTCGCCCTGGTCGCGCAGTCCGCCGTGCCCGGTGTACGCGGTGAAGCCGGTCGGCCAGGTCAGGGTGGTGGGGTCGATCTCTTCCGTGGATGCATGAGTATGAGTCATGCGGAATATGTTTACAGGGGAGGTGGGGGCTGTCCATGGTGGGAGGGTGGTGATCGCCCGCCCCGCCCTTCGCTACGGAATGGGGTGCCCCGCCCGGCGTCACGGGGGAGACGCGCGGGCGGGGCGGTGACGGCACCCCCGCCGCGCGGGCAGGGTGCGCGCGGGGTGGCTGGTGCCGTCGGGCCGGTGCGCGTGACGGAAGGGTGGCGCACCGGCGTGTGTGGGTGGGTTACGGAGTGAATGGCCGGGCCGGGTGGGTGGTGTCGAGGTGGCGGCGGAGGAGGACGCGGTAGTCGGTGGCGCGGGAGTGGTCGTGGGCGGCGCGTGCCTGGCGTTCGGTGGTGGTGAGGGCGTGGCAGGTGGGGCAGGCGTCGGGTTCGGGTGCGTCTGGGCTGGTCATTGGGGTTTCCTTTGCTGGGCGCGGTGGATGCGGGCTTCGCGTACGCCGCGTACCGGCACGCCCCAGCGGGTGAGCTGTTTCTTGAGCCATGCGTCGCTGACGCGGTACTCGGCGGCCAGGGCTTTGAGGGTCTCGCCGTCGTCGCGGTAGCGGGTGATCACCGTGTCCCGGGCCGCAAGGGCCTGGTCACGGGCGGTGCTGGCACTCACGTGACATCTCCTCGTGATGGCAGTGCTGCTGTCGCTGGGGCAGGGACGCGTGCGGCTGGGGGTGGATGGCGAAGGTGTAGCGGTCCGGGCCGTCCGGGATCACCACGGACACCGCCACGCCCCGCGCGAGCCGGTCCCGGGCCGCCCGCTCCTCCTCCGGCGCGCTGGACCACACCCGTATCTCGGTCGGAGCGTCGGGCACCGGAACCCGGCCCTGCCGCATGGACGCGGTCACCCACGGCGAGACACGCGGATCCGGATCCAGCAGATCCGCGATCCGCACCGCCTGAAGCTGAAGCCACCGCAACGCGGCATCCGGTGACTCGGTCCGCGAGATGGCGACGGTGTACGGCAGAACGACCCCGCTGCGGTACACCGGGCCCTCCGCCAGGACGTAACAGAGATACGAGACGAAAGCGATCGGCGACGGGTTCATGACGGCCCGCCCTCCTCCGGCCCGGGCAGCAACAGCCGCTCCAACTCGGCCTCCAGCCGCGCCTGCCGCGCTTCGGCCGCCAGATCGCGGCTCCACTCGTCCACGCAGGCGCCGTCCCAGCGCAGCCGTAACAGTTCGAACCCGAGCCCGAGTCGGTTCTCGGCGGAGCCGAGGGCGAGGGTGAGCCAGAGCCAGAGGCGGGTCACGGCTGGAAGTCCACAGTGAGATGCGGGCACTTGGGAATGTGAGAGTTCATGAGACGTCCTTCAATGCGAGGGGTTTTCTCGCGCTTGTCTGTGAACTTAGGTTTGCGCCTCCCAAGGCCTGAGTTCTAGGCAGAATCGTGTGCCAAAGGCATTGGCACCGGAGGAATAGGACGCATGAGCGAAGAGATTCGAGAAGTAGACGAGGAAGTAGGGGAGACGCCGGAGGAGGCAGGCGCGTGGTTAGGGCGGGAGATCAAGTGCGCCCGCGACCATGCCGCTCTCACGCAGGCGACACTTGCTGTGCACTGCGCGGTGGAGCGGAGTTATGTGTCACGGGTGGAATCCGGAACGCGGTTCCCCTCCGAACAGTTTGTCGAGGCGTGTGACAGGATCTTTGGCACCCCCGGCGTTTATACGCGCATGCGGAGTCGTGTCATCGACATGGAGCATCCGGGCTGGTTCCGCCGGTACGTCGCTTTGGAGCGTGAGGCAACCGAGCTCTGCGGCTACACCAACTCGTTCGTGGCAGGGCTGTTGCAGACACCGGACTACGCCCGTGCCGTCTTCCGTGCGGCACATCCGCGAGCGTCGGAAAGCCAGATCACGTCGCGTGTGGAGGCGCGCATGCGGCGCCACAAGGTCCTGGACCGACAGGATCCGCCCCTGCTCTGGGCGATCATCCATGAGGCCGCACTCCGCACGGTCGTCGGTGACCCTGCCGTGATGGTCCGACAGCTTGAGCACCTTCTCCTCGCGGCGGAACGCCCGCACATCACGGTGCAGGTGCTCCCCTTCGAAGCGGGGGCGCCCGCCGCTGGACTGCCCTTTATCCTGCTGACGCACGACGAGGTGGGGCGGATCCTGTACTCGGAGACCACAGGGCAGGGGTACGTGAACGATTCCCCCACGGTTGTCACCCAGTGGGGAGCGATCTTCGACCGGCTGCGTATGGCGGCGGAGTCAGAGCCGCGCTCCCTGCGACTCATGCACTCGATCATGAAGGAGCACGTGCGATGAGAAGTCTGCAATGGGTCAAGTCCAGTTACAGCGACGGCCAGGGCGGGGAGTGCATCGAGTGGGCTCCCGCGCACGCCGCTGTCACGGGATCAGTCCCCGTCCGTGACAGCAAGCGTCCCACCGGCCCGGTGCTCGTGGTCTCGCCGCAAGCGTGGTCAGGCCTGGTGGCGCTCGCCCGGAGCGCGGACGTCTAGTTCGACAACGGGGGAGCCTCGTACGCCCCACCGTGGTGTGGGAGTGCGGGGCTCCGTCGTTTCTGGAAGTGGCTGCTTCTGGCAGGTGGCTGTTGCCTGTGGCGAGATGCGGCGGATCCTGGAGGGGCGGTCTTCGACCGGCTGGACGACGAGGCGAGGGCGGGGCCGCGCTCTCTGTGACTCATGCACGCGATCGTGAAGGAGCACGCGCGATGAGAAGTTCGCAGTGGGTCAGGTCGAGTTACAGCGACAACGGTGGCGACTGCGTCGAGTGGGCGCCCGCGCAGGCCGCTGCCACGGGGTTCGTTCCGGTGCGTGACAGCAAGTGCCCGACCGGCCCGGTACTCACGCTCTCCCCGCGAGCCTGGTCCGGCCTGGTGGCGCTCGCCCGGAAGGAGCACATGTGATGAGCGAGCCGCAGTGGGTCAAGTCGAGCTACAGCGACAACGGTGGCAACTGTGTCGAGTGGGCCCCCGCGCACGCCGCCGCCACGGGATCCGTCCCCGTCCGTGACAGCAAGCGCCCCACCGGCCCGGTCCTGACCGTCTCGCCCCAGGCGTGGTCGGGTCTGGTGGCCCTGGCCCGTGCGTCGGCCCTCCCGTAGCGGATATGCCGATGGTCCCGCCTCCTCCAGCCG
>NZ_JBHVHF010000295.1:0-10069 GCF_042800315.1 Streptomyces sp. NPDC057638 | reverse complement strand
CGACGAGGGGTCCCCGGATGATCCGTCCGGGGACCCCTCGTCGTCGCCTACGGCCGTACGGAGTCGGGCCCGGCGCCGTCAGGCCGTACGGTCCCGGCCGGTGTCCGGGCGGAGGAGGCCGCGCTCGCGCTCGTCGATGAGCTTGACGGAGGCGTTCCGGGCCAGTCGCAGCTCCTGGACGGCCTGGGTGAGGCCGCCTTCGACCCGGGCGGTCCAGCCGCTCGTCCGGCCGTTGTTCCTGTGGTTCTCCCGGATGTCCATCCGGTTCATCAGCGGGCGCAGCCGCAGCGGCAGTTCCGTCAGGAAGTCGACCGCGTCGCCGAACCAGTTGAGGACCTGGTGGCGGGAGAGGTCCGGGGCGGTGAGGACCGCCTTGCCGTCATCGACGTCGAACGCCTCCATCCGCTTCATGATGACCACGGCCGGGTGGTCATCGGGGGCGTAGTGCCCGGTGATGTCCTCCAGGGCGAGATAGATACGGAAGAGCCCGTCCTCCACCGCGTCGAGGTGCGCGAAGGCCGCCGCCGCCGGATGGGTGTGGGGCACCGACACCACCCGCGGCGGGGTGATCCGGGGGACGGCGACATCCGGACGGGCTCCCGGGCCGCCGGGCCCGGCCGGGTTCAGCGGGCGCGGCGGTGCCACCGCGCGCGGTGCCGGGCCGACCCGGGGCACCGTGCCGGGGCGCGTGGGTCCGCCCAGGCCCGCGGGCGTGCGCGAGGCCGCCGCCCCGGCGCGGGAAGCCTGCACCACCCGGGCGACTTGACCCGTACGGGAGGCCTGTCCCGTACGGGAGATCTGACCGGCCACCGCGGTGACGGCGGGCCGTGGCGCGCTCCGGGCGGGGCGCGGCGGGTTGTCCGCCGTCCGGGGCGCCGGGATGCCCGCCACGGGCTCCTCCCGGACGACCCGCAGGGAGGTGGTGCGCTGGGAGAAGCGGTCCACGCCGATACCGAGGGCCTGGGTGAGGCTCTCCAGCACATGGTTCGCGGGGTTCGTCAGGAGCTGGTCGAGAAGGTACTGCGCGCCGTCGTCCGATTCGTGGTCCTGCCGTATGCGGTCACTCATGTGCGTCCCTCTGTGTCTGGTGCCAGGCCGGCTTCGGGCAGCCCGGGGCCGGGTGGGCGTCGCGTGCGAGCGATGCGTGCCGTGCGCTGGCGGAGAAGAGGCGGTCGCCTCGCGTGGGGGATTCGGGTCGCGTGCCACATGGGGTGGGGGCTGGCGCTTCTCGCGGTCCGCAGTCGATTGGAACCGGGCCGGGAATTGTTCCGCACCCCTGTGACGTCACAAAACATTGATCGAGTGCGTCACAACAAATGACCTTGGATGATCTTTCCTGGTGAGGCGGCGGTTACGTAGGTTGTGCCGCGGTGCGGAGGGGGTTGACGCGATGGCGGGACGACGAGAGGTGCCGGTCGATCCGGGGGCGGGTCCGGTGCAGCGGTTCGCGTATGAACTGCGCCGACTGCGCCAGGACGCGGGTCCGGTCACCTACCGGGTGATGGCCGAGCGGGCGGGGTACTCGGTGACGACGCTCTCGCGGGCCGCCGCCGGGGAGCAGCTGCCCTCGCTCGCGGTGGCGATGGCGTATGTACGGGCCTGCGGCGGCGACCCGGCGGTCTGGGAGGAGCGCTGGCGGGCCGCGCTGGACGAGAGCGCGGTGGAACGGGCCGAGGAGGAAGCGGAACGATCAGATCCACCGTATCGGGGGCTGGCCCGCTTCGAACCGGGCGACCGGGAGCGCTTCTTCGGCCGGGACCGCCTGGTGGAGGACCTGACCACGCTGGTCGCGGCGCGGCGGGTGGTCGCGGTCGTCGGCGGCTCGGGCAGCGGCAAGTCCTCCCTGCTGCGGGCCGGGTTGATCCCGTATCTCCAGGAACATCCGCCCTCGGCGGGAGAGGGCGACCGGGGAGTGCGGGGGGCGGGGTCCGGCCCTGGCTCCGGCTCCGGTCGCCATCCCGGTACCGGCCCCGCCCCGGGGCCCGGCCCCGGTCACGTAACCGGTCACGTAACCGGTCATGGCACCGGTCATGGCACCGGCACCGATGAGGTCCCCGCCGCGCTCGCTCCGCGGCCGGGCGGCGCCGGGTGCGGTCCCGCCGCCATCCGGATCCTCACTCCCGGGGAGCGCCCCGCCCGGACGCACGGGCATCTCTTCGAGCCCAGCGCGGAGGACGGCGACACGGTCATCATCGTCGACCAGTTTGAGGAAACGTTTACTCTCGTCACAGACGCCACAGAACGCACACGGTTCATCGACCTCCTGCTCACCGCGGAGAAGCCCGGCAGCCGACTGCGCGTGGTGCTCGCGCTCCGCGCCGACTTCTACGGGCGACTCGCCGACTACCGGGGACTCACCGACGCGGTGCGGGAATCCACCCTCCTCATCGGCGCGATGACCCGCGACGAACTACGGGAGGCCATCACCCGGCCCGCCAAGGCCCATGGACTCACCGTCGAGCGCGAGCTGACCCAGCGCGTCCTCGACGACATCGCCGACGAACCCGCCGCCCTGCCCCTGATGTCCCACGCGCTGCTGGAGACCTGGCGCCGACGCCGCGCCCGTACCCTCACGCTCGCCGCCTACCAGGCCAGCGGCGGGGTCCACGGCGCCGTCGCCGCCACCGCCGAGGCCGCCTACGCCCGGCTCACCACCGATCAGGCGCTGCTGGCCCGGCGGGCGCTGCTGCGGCTGATCACCCCAGGGGACGGCGCCCCGGACACCCGGCGGCCCGTCCCCCGCCAGGAACTGCTCGGTGTCGGCGGGTCCGCCGCCGACACCGCGCTCGTCCTCGAACGGCTCGCCGCCGCCCGGCTGATCACCCTCGACCAGGACACGGTCGACCTCACCCACGAGGCCCTCATCACCGCCTGGCCCCGGCTGCGCGGCTGGATCGACCACGGCCGGCACCGGCTGCGGGTCCACCGCCGTCTCACCGAGGCCGCCCAGACCTGGCACGCCCTGCGGCAGGACACCGGCGCCCTCTACCGGGGGCTGCGGCTCGCCGAGGCCCAGGAGACCTTCGGCGCCCCGCACCACCCCGGCGATCTGACCCCGCTCGAACACCGCTTCCTCACCGCGAGCGCCACCGCCCTGGCCCGGGAGCGCAGCCGCCGCCATGTGCTGACCGCCGCGGTGTCGATCCTGCTCGCCCTCACCCTGATCGCGGGCGCCACCGCCTGGCAGCGCAACCGGACCGGTGAGCAGCGGCTGGCCGAGGCCACCTCCCGCCGGGTCGCCGCGCTCGCCGACAGCATGCGCTACAGCGACCCGCGGGTCGCGATGCGGCTCAGCGTCGCCGCCTGGCGGATCCACCCCACCCTGGAGGCCCGGGGCTCGCTCTTCGGCGCCCTCACCCAGCAGGAGAGCGATGTCCTGCGGGTCGATCTGCCCCAGAAGCCGGGTCTGTCGGGCACGGTCGAACTGAGTCCCGACGGGCGGATCGCCGTGGTGCGCCGCCCCGACGACCGGGCGACCGTGTGGGACGTGACCCGGCCGGAGGCTCAGCCGCATCACGTGCCGCTCGACCCGTCGGAGCGGATCGAACGGGAGCAGATCTCACCTCCGTACCTCGCGACCGGTGTCGCCAACGGGCAGGAGCGGATCCGGCATCTGAAGACCGGCGCCATGACCTTGCTGCCGGCCCCGGGGACGGAGGGAGTCCAGCGCTCCGGTCCCTACGGGCACATCCTGCTGCTGCGCACCCAGCGGAGCGTCATCGCCTGGGACATCCGCCGCAAGCGCCCGGTCCTCCAGCGCGAGGGCCCGACCCGCCAGGCCGTACTCAGCCAGGACGGTTCGCTGGTCGCCCTGTGTACGGCGGCGGGCACGGCCGAACTGTGGGACACACGCTCCGCACGGCCCGTCCCCGTACCCGGCCGGGCGGCCCTCTCCCGGGTCGCCTGCAGTCCCACGGCACGCCAGCTCACACTCAGCGCGCTGGGCCGCAAACTCGTGGTCCACACCGACGAGCGCCTGCACGTCTGGGCCCTGACGCTCGGCCGGGAGCTGTCGTCCGTCCCGGTGATCCGGTCGTCGCCGCACACCCTCAGCCAGGACGGGCGGTTCCTGGTGACCGCGACCGACCAGGAGATCCTCGTCTGGCGCGTCGACCGGCTGAACACGGCCGCCGCCCGCAAGGACGCTCCCGTCTACCGGTACCGGATCAAGGGCGGGACCCTCGCGTACGTCACCCTCGACGCCGAGGCGGGTCTGCTCCGCTATGTCGAACAGCACCCGAGCCAGCCCGTGCGCAGCGTCTCCCTCGGCGACGTCCTCACCACCGAGTGGCGCCAGGAGGCCACCGCCACCGCGCCGGACGCCTCCGTCTCGCCCGATGACACCGAGACCGCGGTCGCGGTCTCACCGGGCGGCGGCCGGTCGCGGGCGACCGGCAACGTCCAGGGCTGGGTGACGGTCTGGAACGACAGGGGCGAACGCCGGTCCGAGTTCGTGGCCACCTCCACCGCGTCGGGGGAGGAGGCGCCGGAGGCCGTCACCGACCTGGAGTACTCACCCGACGGGACGGTGCTGGTGAGCGGCGGATCCACCGGGACCGTACAGCTCTGGGACGCGGCGTCGAGCCGTCCGCTCGGCGGGCCGCTGCTGACGGCCGGGGACGGGGTGCGCTCGCTGACCTTCGACCAGGACGGGGAGACCCTCACGGTGGACGGCGACCACACACCGGCGCGCACCTACCCGGTGTCGCCCGAGCGCGTGATCGCGGCGGTCTGCGCACGGGCGGGCAGCGGGCTCAGCCAGCAGCTCTGGAAGAAACACATCCAGAGTGTGAAGTTCCGGGATACGTGCTGAACGGGACGGGCGGCGCAGGCGGTACGGGCGGGTATCAAAAGATATCCAGCAGTACGAGTCGTTTCAGGGCATTCCGAGCGGTGTGCTCCAGGAGGTCTCCGGCCGACGGGCGGCCGGAGACGCGGGGCACACGGGACCCGCGGGGGGACACCCGGCGGCCCCCCGGGCCCACCCGCTCAGCCGCTCCACGCCCGTCCGTGGTGCGCCGGCGCGCCCCGGAACTCCACCAGTGGTTCGCCCCGGAAGAGTCCGGACAGCGCGCGCCCGACCACCGGGTCGGCCACGGCGTAGGCCAGTTCGTCACCGGGGAACGCGGCCTCGACCCGTGCCGTCAGTCCGGTCGGCAGCCGGTCGCGCTCCGCGCCGCCGATGTCGGCCGCGATCCCCGCGCGGCACAGGGCCGCCTCCCTTCCCCCGGGGGGACGCGGGTCCCCGGGCCCGGAGAACGCGATGGCGTTCCGTACGACCCTGACGACGTCCTCCCCCGCGCCCCACTCCCGCAGAAAGCGGGCGGCGAGCCGGGCGCCCAGGGCCTCGGGCGGTCCGGAGGAGGCGCCGGGGTCCGCGTACGCGGGGGCGCAGAGCCCGATGTCGTGCAGGACGGCGGCGACGAACAGCGGGTCGTCGTCGTAGTCGGCGCCCGGGACGAGACCCTGGCTTCCGGCGAGCGCGCGGCTGTAGAGGTAACCGCGCACGCTGTGGCGGAAGACGGTGGGGTGGGTGCGCTCCTCCGCGTGGCGCAGGGCGTCGACGGCGAGCGGGGAGCCCGGCAGGGCGAGGGCATCGGCCCGGTCCCGCGGGAGCGGAGCACGGGTCGCCGCGTGATCGGAGCACAGGGAGCGGCCGAAACCAGCGGTATGAGTGACGGAGGCAGCGGGCTCGGAGAGGCGGGAGAGCTCAGAGCGCTCCGTGGAGCCCAAGAAGCCGGAGATCCTGGAGAGGTCACAGGGATGTGAGGGTTCCGAAGGCCCAGGGGCGTACGCCGGGGGCGTGGAGGCGGTCACGGGGGCGGTCTCCTCGCGGCTGACGATGGTCGGGAACGGCCATCGTGCGCCAGCGTGTTCCCGCCCCGCACGGCGGCCCGCACCCCTCATGGCCGAAACCCGCTCAACCCCCGTTGTCACGTCAGATGGCGTATCGCCAGGTCGTGAGCATATGCGCGCCGTACCAGCTGCCGAAGACCGTCGCGGCGGCCAGGCTGATGACGACCGTACGGGGGTGGGCCTTGGCCAGCCCGCGCGCCAGCGGCACCAGGAAGATCAGCGCCGGGATGAGCAGCCGCAGTTTGGAGTGGTAGTAGTTGCTCTGCCCGAGGGTCACCAGCAGCATCACGGTCCCGTAGACGAGCAGCGGTGGCCAGGCGTCACGCCGCCAGGCGACGGCGGTGGCACAGATGATCGCCAGCAGCAGCACGGCGGTGCTGACGGGGACCCAGCCGTCCCCGCGCAGCAGGGTCTCGCGGACGAAGTCGGCGAAGGCGGCGCCGTTGTCCCAGGACGTCCCCCAGCCCGCCTGCTGGATCACGAAGTACGCGTCGTACTGCCCCGAACGCACCCCCACCCACACCAGATAGGCCGGTGTCCCCAGAGCGCCCAGCACCAGCCCCGCGATCGGACGCCACCGTGGGCCGCCCGCGCGCCACAGCTCCACCAGGACCGCGACCCCCAGCGCCACGACGACGGCGAGGGCGGCGGGCCGGGTGAGCCCGGTGAGCAGCGCCAGCACCCCGGCGAGCAGCCACGCCCGGTGGTGCGCGGCGAGCAGCGAGCCCGCCGCGAGGGCGAGGAAGGTCGACTCGGCGTACCCCATGAGGAAGGTCACCGCCATGGGCTGGGCACCCGCGAGGAGGACGATCCCGATCGTCGCCGTGCGCGTGTCAAAAATGCGTTCGAGCAGCCGGTGCACGAGGAGGAGCGCGACCAGCAGGGAGAGATGGGCGACGACGAGCGCGGCCGTACCGGGCTCCAGACCGGTGACGCGGTACAGCCCCCGGGTCAGAAGCGGGAAGACGGGGAAGAAGGCGAGGTTGTTACCGGTGGGGCGGCCGGAGTCGTCGTAGGTCAGCCCGTCGGGGTAGCCCTCGGTGGTTATGGAGAGGTAGAGCAGCGCGTCCCAGGCGAGCAGCCGGTCCTTGATGCCCGCCCCGCCCGGTGTGCTCAGCAGCCCGAGCGCGAGCAGATGGACGGCGGTGGTGATCCCGTAGACGGCGAGGACGGTCCGCGGCCCCCGGCGGCGGGCAGGTGTCTGCCGCCGGTGGGCGGGACCCGCGTCATGACGAGGGCCCGTCTCGCGGTCAGGGCTCGGTCCATGGGCGGAACCCGGTTCATGGGCGGGGCCGTCCTCACGCGGAGGGTTCGCCTCGTACGGAGGGTTCGCCTCGTACGGTACGGCCGGTCGCGCCGTCCCCTCGGCGCCCGGCCGGACGGGCGCCGCCTCGCCCCACTGGCGCGCCACCGCCCCGGCTTCATCGGAGCGGTCCGCGACATGTGAGGAGCCGACGGCACCGGGCGGCGCCGGCCGGCCGCCCGCGCCATCGGGCCGCACCGGCACCCGGCCCACGCCACCGGGCCGTATCAGCTCGCGGTCACTCCCCCTCCCGCCGGGCCGGGCCGGCCTGCGGTCGGAGCCCCGGGGCTGCGCCGGAACGCCGTCGGACGCACCGGGCCGGGGCGCACCACCGTCGGCCCCGCCCCGGCCCGACCGAGCCGGAAGACCAGCGGCGGAGCCGCCCCCACCGGCCGGGACACGACCGCCCGGACCGGCCACGGGCGTCTCCGCGCCGCTCTCTGTCCGCTCCACCATCAGCTCCTCGTCGGGTTCGGGTACTCCAGGGTTACGCGGACGGCCCGCCACCCGGTCGATCCGGTGGGTCCGGTCGACCGGTCCGCCCCGGCCGGACGGCTCCGGTCTCATCGACCACGCTCGTCGACCGCTCGGACCACGAGTTCGCCCGGACCGCTCCGACCGCCCGGAGCTCTCCGACCGCCAGCCGGTGAACCGCGCCGACCGCACCGACCGCCAGCCGGTGAACCGCTCCGGCCGGTCACCCGATGAGACACGGCTCACGGTCGGGCACGCCAGGGCCCGCCCCGCTCCGGTTCGGCGCGGGCCCGGCCCTGGCACGCCCGACCACCTCCCGCACCCGGCCGCCCCGGAGGGCGCGGCGGAGAGGCCGGACTCATCGGCTATGACGGACTCGTCACCCTCTAGGATCCGCCGGGCGATCCTCCGGCCTCCTCCGGGGTCCCTCTCACCGCCGCGCCACGCCGACCGCCGTGACCGCTCGACCGGTGACGTCCCGGTGACATGGCTGAACACGCGCCATCGCCCGGATGAAGACGCTCCGGACACGGCACCCCCGCCCGCCCCGCCGACGAGGATCCGCTGCCATGACACTCCTGCCCACCAGCCCCGGGACCCGCCCCCGCCCCGCCGTGACCTGGGTGGATCTCCGTCCGCCGACGGCCCGTCAGGCCCGGTTTCCCCCGGGGGCGCGGACGCGCGACTCCCGCTCCCCGCACCGGCTCTGACGCGGAGTGCGCACCTCCACCTTCGTTCGCTCCCCCGCGTTGGGCATGCCGGGTGGCACACCCCCGGGCGGGGACGGTCAGAATCGAACGGTGAGGGGGCGGAAAGACCCGCTCCAGCCACGACCTGAGAGAGCCACGCATGAGAGACACCAGCCACGCGGCGACAGCACTCCGGGAGGGCGTATGAAACTGGTCCGGCGCGCCCAGTGGGGCGCCCCCGCCACCTCCCCCGCCGCCTCCATAGCCCGCACCCGGGGAGTGAAGGTCCACTACCTCGGCAAGCCCTACAGCTCGCGCGCCCACGGCCGTTGCGACGACGAGGTACGGGCGGTCCGCGCCGCCCATCTCGCCCATCCGACCGAGAACTACTCGGATATCGCGTACAACATGCTCGTCTGCGAGCACGGCTATGTGTACGAGGGACGAGGAGCCCACCGCCGTACCGGAGCCAACGGCACCGGCTCCCTCAACAGCCAGGACTACGCGGTCTGCGCCCTCCTCGGGTCCGAGGGGATGACCACCCCGCCGGACGCCATGCTCCATGGCATCCGGGACGCCATCGAGTACCTGCGCCGCGAGGGCGACGCGGGCAACTGGATCGGCGGCCACCGCGACGGCTTCGCCACCGCCTGCCCGGGCGGCCCCCTCTACGCCTGGGTGCGGAAGGGCGCCCCACGACCGGGCGGCACCGCCCCCGCCCTGCCCGTTCCGTCCACGCCCGTACCCCCACAGGAGACCGACGTGCCCCGAGTGATCGACACCAACAACCCCATCGACACCCGGCTCACGGCGGGCCGGTGGACCCTGCTCGCCCTGCCCGACGAGGGGGGCGAGATCGTCTCCGGCCCGTCCCGCTATGACATCGGGGTCCATCTCTCCGTCAAGGGCCTGCCGCCGGGCACCCGCGTCCAGGGCCGCTTCCACCGGTACCTCCCGGCCAAGCGCGACCGCTCCGACCGGCGCCCGCAGAACACGTACGCGGACCAGCGCGGCGAGGCCGAGTTCCGCTTCACCGACGCGGGCACCCTGGCCAAGGGCACCGAACTCCGCTTCGAGGTTCTCGCCGACGCCCCGGGCACTCTGATCCACCGCGCGATCAACGGCGTCTACTGGCCCGAGCCCTGACCTCCGGCCGCCCTGGCCGGTACGGCCCGGCCAGGGCACCCCGGCGACGGGTGACACCTCGTGAGCCGGGTCGCGAGCGGCCCGAGGGCGCGAGGGAACCACGTCGCGAGTGAGCCGAGGCCCAGGGGACCCGGTCCAGGGGGAACAGCGCCGCACCCGCCCGCTCCCGGGCCGGAGAACGCTCCCCAAGCCCGCAAGAACGGGCGAAGCCCCCGGCCAGACAATGTCTGACCAGGGGCTGGGTGGTAGGCCGTGTCGGACTCGAACCGACAACCAACGGATTAAAAGTCCGCTGCTCTGCCAATTGAGCTAACGGCCCTCGGTGACCCACCCCTGAGCATAGCCGGACCGGGCCCGGGAGCCGATCGTGTATCCGATCACGGTTGGGACGAAGGTCACAGCGGTGGTACGGAGGGACATCCCGGCGCCACGAGGGAAACCGGAACACAGCCGGAACACAGCCGGGAGGAAGCCTGAAGGAAGCGGGCGGGCAGCCGGGCGGACGCCACGCCACGGGAACGGAAGCCGCTTCCGCACGCCCCGGGAACGGAAGCCACAGGGCCCCGCCCGCACACGGCCGGTCACCCCCGCCCGGGGTGAC
>NZ_JBHVHF010000294.1:0-10100 GCF_042800315.1 Streptomyces sp. NPDC057638 | reverse complement strand
GCCGGAACCCGGGCCACGGCCGAGCAGCCAGAACTCCGGGTTCCGGCGTGTCGGTCCGAGGCTCCCCGCTCACCCCTGCGACGGCTCCAGCGTCTCCAGGAACCCCAGCGCCACCCGCCAGGTCTCCTCCGCCGCCGGCGCGTCATAGTCCGGAAGATCCGGATCGGTGTAGAGATGCCCCACCCCCGGGTAGCGGTAGACCTCCACATCCGCCCCCGCCCGGCCCATCCGCAGATACCAGGCCGTCAGCCAGTCGTGCGGCTCGTACACATCCGGGTCGGCGACATGCAGCTGCACCGGCAGCTCGTCCACGGCGGCGTCCTCCGCGATGTCGGAGGTGCCGTGCAGCAACAGCAGCCCCCGCGCCTTCTCGTCCCCCAGCGCCAGGTTCTGCGCGACGGCCGCGCCGAGCGAGAACCCCGCGTAGACCAGTCCCCGGTCGGAGTGGGGCGCCGCCGCGACCACGGCGCGCCGCAGCAGCTCGTCCAGCCCGATCCCGTCCCGGTACTGGCGCGCCTCCTCCACGTCGTCGAAGACCCGCCCCTCGTACAGGTCCGGTGTCCACACCGTGTGACCAGCGGCCTTGAGCCGCTCGGCGGCGGCCCGGACCCCGGGGCGCACTCCGTAGACGGAAGAGAAAAGCATGATGTCCATGCCGCCAGGTTACGTTCGAGTACATGGAGAACGTGCTGCGCCCCGTGATCGTCCTCGGCGGCTCCGTCGTCCTCACGCTGTTCGTGGGATGGCTGACCGACCGGCTGCTGCGCCGTGCTGACGCCCGGCACCCCGAGACCCCGCTGTGGGGGATGCTCCGCCGCTGCGGGGTCCCGCTCCAGGTCACCCTGGCGGCGGCGCTCCTCAGAGGGAGCTTCCGCGAGGCCGGGGTGGCGTTGCTGCGCGACCACCAGGCAGGGCTGGGCCGCGCCCTGACGCTGGTGCTGATCGGCGCCTCCGCCTGGCTGGTGGTACGGGTCGCCATGGCCGTCGTGGAGTCCACCTACGCCCGCTACGCGGCGGCCACCCGCGACCCCGCCCGGGTCCGGCGGGTCCGCACCCAGGTCACCCTCATCCAGCGGGTCGTCATCGCGGTGGTCGGGGTGGTCGCGGTCGCGGCGATGCTGCTGACCTTCCCCCCGATGCGCGCGGTCGGCACCTCGATGCTCGCTTCGGCCGGTGTCCTCGGCATCGTCGCGGGCGTGGCCGCCCAGTCGACCCTCGGCAACCTCTTCGCCGGGCTCCAGATCGCCTTCGGTGACATGGTCCGGATCGGGGACACCGTGGTCGTCGACGGCGAGTGGGGCACGGTCGAGGAGATCACCCTCACCTTCCTGGCGGTACGGACCTGGGACGAGCGGCGGATCACCATGCCGGTCTCCTACTTCACCAGCAAGCCGTTCGAGAACTGGTCCCGTGGCGGCGTCCAGATGACCGGCACCGTCTACCTCCATCTGGACCACTCCGCGCCCGTCCCGGCCATCCGCGACCAGCTGCGCGAGATCCTGCGCGACTGCCCGGCCTGGGACGGCCGCGACTGGTCGCTCACGGTCACCGACACCACCCCCTCGTCCATCCAGCTCCGCGCCGTCGTCACCGCGAAGGACGCGGACGATCTGTGGACCGTACGGTGCGCGGTGCGCGAGGAACTGGTGGCGTGGCTGTACGCGCACCACCGGTACGCCCTGCCCCGGGTGGTGACGGCCACCGCCCCCGACAGCCCGCCCCACCCGGCGCCCCCGCTGCTCCCCCGTACCCGTACCGACGCCTGAGGCGTCCCTGACCGGAGCCGGAGCCACCGGGAGCGACGGCGCTCTCAGTGGCTCCGCTCCGCGCCCCCGTTGACCTGCACCACCTGCGCCGTGATGTGGCCCGCCGCCGAGGAGGCCAGCCAGTGCAGCGTCTGCGCCACATCCCCCGGCCGCGCCACCCGGCCGGTCGCGGTCTCCGCCACCCGCCGCCGCACGGTCTCCTCGGGGATGGCCGCCCCGAAGAACTCGGTCTCCTCCACCAGCCCCGGCGCCACCACGTTGACCGTGACCCCGCGCGGCCCCAGCTCCCGCGCCAGCCCGAAGGCGTACGGATGGAGCGCCGCCTTCGCCGCCGCGTACGCGGGCAGCCCCGAACCCCGGTAGGCCGCGATCGACCCCAGGAAGAGCACCCGGCCGCCGGGGGTGGCCAGATGGTCCCGGAGCGCCTCGGTCAGCAGCACGGCGGTCAGCGTGTTGAGCCGGAAGTTGAGCGCCCACTCATGGGCGAGGGTCTCCAGCGGATCCGCGTACTCGCCCCGCTCCTCCAGAGTCCCGTTGCCGCCCGCGCTGTGGACGAGGACGTCCACCGTCCCGTACTCCCGCTCCACGAAGGCGGCGGCCCGGCGCACCCGCTCCGGTTCGGTGAGGTCGACCGCGTGATGGGCGGCGCCGGGCAGCCGGGCGGCGGCACGGGCCAGGACCTCCTCCCGGCGGCCGAGCAGCACGACCCGGTCGCCGTCGGCGGCGAACACCTCGGCCGCCGCGAACCCGATGCCGGTCCCCCCGCCACTGATCACCACGGTGCGCGCCATGGTCCGGATCCTACGAGCGTCCGGCGCCCCCGGCGCCCGGGTACACCCGGTTGCCGCACCGCCGGCTCGCGCGGTGACGGGAACGGTGTGCCGTGGCCCCGGGGCGTCCGGTCCTGGGGCGCTCCCACCCGGGCCGAAACCCCCAGGGGCGAGGCAACCGCAAGGCGCCGCTGATGGATCGGGCCGGGTCGGCGGCGGGCGTCCGCCCTCGGCCACCCGGGCCGCGGGGCCCGGCGGGATCCCTGGTGCTGCGACCGGAAACGTGCACCAGCCCGCGACGCCCGGCCCGGCACCAGCAGCGGCCTACAGCTCCCGGCGCATCGCCCGGTGCCCGATCGCCGCCTCCCAGAACTCCTCGCCGTACGGGCTGTACCCCAGCCGCTCGTAGAAGCCGAGCGCCCGCGTCTGCGCGTGGAGGTCGACCGCCGTCAGGCCGCGCTCCCGGGCCGCGTCCTCGATGGCGCGCACCAGGGCCACGCCCACCCCGAGCCCGCGCGCGGCCGGGACCACCGCGAGCCGTCCGAGCACGCCGACCCCCAGGTCACCCCCGGTGCGCTCGGTGGCGTCCGGCCCGTGGAGGAGCCGCCCGGCGCCCAGCGGGGTGCCGTTCTCGCCGACCGCCAGCACATGGACGGTGTCGGCGCCGATCTCGTCGTACCGGTCGTACTCGATCTCCTGGGGCACCCGCTGCTCGATCACGAAGACCTGACCGCGCACGGCGAAACACGCCTCCCGGTCGGCGCCGCCCGCCGCGATCCGTACCGCGAAGGGGCGGCGCCCGGCGCTCACGCGCTCTCCGCCGCGATGGCGTCCAGGGCCTTCTGGAGGTCGTCGGGGTAGCCGCTCTCGAACTCGACCCAGCCGCCGTCCGAGGGGTGCTCGAAGCCCAGGCGCACCGCGTGCAGCCACTGCCGGGTCAGCCCCAGCCGCTTGGCCATCGTCGGGTCGGCGCCATAGGTCAGATCGCCCACGCAGGGGTGGCGGTGGGCCGCCATGTGCACCCGGATCTGGTGGGTGCGCCCGGTCTCCAGCTTGATGTCGAGCAGGGAGGCCGCCCGGAACGCCTCCATCAGGTCGTAGTGCGTCACCGACGGCTTGCCCTCGGCGGTCACCGCCCACTTGTAGTCGTGGTTGGGGTGGCGGCCGATGGGGGCGTCGATGGTGCCGCTCATCGGGTCCGGGTGGCCCTGCACCAGCGCGTGGTAGCGCTTGTCGACCGTACGCTCCCGGAACTGCTGCTTCAGCAGGGTGTAGGCCCGCTCCGACTTGGCGACCACCATCAGCCCGGAGGTGCCGACGTCCAGCCGGTGCACGATGCCCTGGCGCTCGGCGGCGCCGGAGGTGGAGATCCGGTACCCGGCGGCGGCGAGCCCGCCGATCACGGTGGTCCCGGTCCAGCCGGGGCTGGGGTGCGCGGCCACACCGACCGGCTTGACGATCACCACGATGTCGTCGTCGTCGTGGACGATCTCCATGCCCTCGACGGGCTCGGCCACGATCTGCACCGGGGCGGGCGCCTGGGGCATCTCGACCTCAAGCCAGGCACCGCCGTGCACCCGCTCGGACTTCCCCACGGCCGCGCCGTCGACCAGCACCTTCCCGGCCGCGGCCAGCTCGGCCGCCTTGGTACGGGAGAACCCGAACATCCGCGAGATGGCGGCGTCGACGCGCTCGCCCTCCAGGCCATCGGGTACGGGCAGGGTGCGGATCTCGGGAAGCGTGCTCACCCGTCGAGTATGCCTTGTCCGCATGGCCGCCCCGAACGCCAGCCCGACGACAGGGCCCGCCACCCGGACCGGATCACGGCCCGGCGCAGTCGTCCGAGGGCACGCGGGGGCACCCGGACAGAGTCGAGCAGACCAGGCGGCTCAGACAGCTCCGGCACCTCAGTCCTCGTGAACGGTCCCGTCCGGATCGAGCCCCTTGAAGGAGAGGATCACGATCAGTACACCGCCGCACACGATCGCCGTGTCGGCGAGATTGAAGACGGCGAAGTGCGCCGGGGCGATGAAGTCGACCACCGCGCCCTCGAAGACACCCGGGGCCCGGAAGATACGGTCGGTGAGATTGCCCAGCGCGCCACCGAGCAGCAGACCGAGCGCTATGGCCCAGGGCAGGCTGTAGAGCTTGCGCGCCAGCCGGATGATCACCACGATCACGGCCGCGGCGATCACGGTGAAGATCACGGTGAAGGCCTCGCCGATACCGAACGCGGCGCCCGGGTTGCGGACCGCCTCGAACTGGAGCCACTCGCCGATCACCTCGATCGGCGGATGGTGCTCCAGCTTGGCCACCACGAGCATCTTGGTGCCAAGATCGATCAGATAGGCGATGACCGCGATCGTGAGGAGCACGGCGACCCGGCGTCTGCCCTTCGGCTGCCCGGCGGGGGACGCACCCCCGCCTTCGGCCTCCCCGTCAACATCCGGGTTCACATCCGGCGTACCGATGACGCTCTCCGCCTCTGCCACGTGAGTCCCTCAACCTAGGTGCCTGACTGACGTCGAGGGTACGGCACACGCGTACGGAATCAGCCCCGGCGTTCCTGCTTCTGTTTGCACTCGACACACAGGGTGGCGCGGGGGAACGCCTGCATACGGGCCTTGCCGATCGGCTTGCCGCAGTTCTCACAGCGGCCGTAGGTCCCCGCGTCGAGCCTCAGCAGGGCCCGCTCGGTCTGCTCCAGCATCTCGCGGGCCCCCGCGGCCAGCGCCAGCTCGTGCTCGCGGGTGATGTTCTTGGTGCCGGTGTCGGCGTCGTCATCGCCCGCGCCACCGCCCGAGTCCCGCATCAGCCCGGCCAGCGCCGTCTCGGAGGCGGTCAGCTCGGCGCCGAGCCGGGCGGCCTCGCTCACCAGCTCACGGCGGGCCTCGTCGACCTCCTCGGGGGTCCAGGGATCCTCTCCCGGCCGCACGGGCAGTTCCCCGGGGGCCGTCGCGGCCACCGCGGTCGTGGGGCTCTCCTCGGTGGTCAGGGTCTTCTTCGCTCCCACCGGCCTGACTCCTGTCTGCTGCGCGGCCTTGGCCGCCCCCTGTGCCGCGGACGCGGCCTTCGACGCGGCCGGTCGGGCCGCGGACTTCCTCGCGGGCGCCCGGCTGGCGGCCTGACGGCCCTCGGGCGCCGGTTTCCGGGGTGCCGCGGCCCCGGGGGCCACGGCCTGCTCGGCGATGGTGCTCTCCAGCGCGCCCTTCGGTGAGCGCGCGGCCTTTGGAGCTGACGCACGGCGCCCGGCGGGGGTTGCCTCCGCACCGGCGGACACGGTTCCGGCAGCCGTGGACGCCCGGCCCCGGCCCGCCGCCGTCTCCTTCTCCGGCGCCTTCTCCGCCGTCTTGCGCACCGCCTTCTCCGTGCCCTTCTCCGCCCCGCTCTCCGTGGCCCCGGCCGCCCTCTTCGCGGGAGCGGCCTTCCTCGCGGCGCTCTTCCCGGGCGCCACGGCCTGCTCGGCGGCCTTCTTCGCGGTTCTCCCGGCGGTTTTCCTGACCGTCTTCTTGGCCGTCTTCTTCGCCGCGCTCTTGGCTGTCTTCTTCGCCGCGCTCGTCGCCGGGGACTTCTCCGGGCTCGTCGCCGCGCTCTTCTCCGGGGGCTTCGCCGCGCCTTTCTTCGGGGCCCGCGTCGCGGCCGAGGCCGACGTCCCGGCGGCGGCCACCCCTCCGGGCGTGGCCTCCGCGTCCGGTCCCTCACCGGGCTCCGCCGGATCGGACGGCCCTGGCGGGTCAGGCCGAGGCGGCGTGGCCGTGGTGCCCACGGCACCGCTCTTCCCGGCGGCGCCCTTCGTCGCGGCGCTCTTCTTCGCCACCATGACCGCGGCCCCTTCACATAGGGTGATCTTGCACGCGAATCGTGCTGGGACGATAAATCGGCCCCAGCCCCGCGGCAAACGGGGCACGCCGCCGTTCCGGCCCACCCCGGTCTCGGTGCGACGGACCTGCAACCGTTGTGCCCCGCTCCCCGCCCCGTAATCCGCGCCTTCCCCGCGGCCGGACTCCACCGGCACGCCCCTGGCCATTCGGGTCATGCGCCGGCCCTCCCGCGGCCGCCGTCCGCGGGCCCTGCGCGCCCCGCCGATATCCGGTCGGACGACCCCGGCGAGGGCCCTTACACTGGGCGGAGCGAAAGGCTTGGATGGGGACGAGTAGCGTCGTACGCAGCCATGAGCGACCCGGGGACGGTGAGAGCCCGGGGGCGAGCGCGATGCGAAGGATCACCCCGGAGCCGCCGGAAGAAAGCCCTGAGGACTGCCCAGGGCGAGTAGACCCGGCGTCGCGGCCCCAATGAGGGGGCGGTGTGCGCGCACACCGCCAAGGAGGGTGGTACCGCGGGAGCACAGTGGCTCTCGTCCCTCCGACGGTAGAGAGTCTGTCCGCCGGAGGAGTTTCGATGACACCCCCGCAGTACCGCCAGGTGCCCGCCCAGGTCGACCTTCCCGCGCTGGAGCACGCCGTGCTCGACTTCTGGCGCGAGAACAAGATCTTCGACAAGAGCGTGGCCGAGTCCGAGGGCCGCCCGGAGTGGGTCTTCTACGAGGGCCCCCCGACCGCGAACGGCATGCCGGGCGCGCACCACATCGAGGCCCGCGTCTTCAAGGACGTCTTCCCCCGCTTCCGCACCATGCGCGGCTACCACGTCGCGCGGAAGGCGGGCTGGGACTGCCACGGCCTCCCGGTCGAGCTGGCGGTCGAGAAGGAGCTGGGCTTCTCCGGCAAGAAGGACATCGAGGCGTTCGGCATCGCCGAGTTCAACGCCAAGTGCCGCGAGTCGGTGACCCGCCACACGGACGCCTTCGCCGAGCTGACCCAGCGCATGGGGTACTGGGTCGACCTCGACGACGCGTACCGCACCATGAACCCCTCGTACATCCAGTCCGTCTGGTGGTCGCTGAAGCAGATCTTCGACAAGGGGCTGCTGGTCCAGGACCACCGGGTGGCGCCCTGGTGTCCGCGCTGCGGCACGGGCCTGTCCGACCACGAGCTGGCGCAGGGGTACGAGACGGTCGTCGACCCCTCGGTCTTCGTCCGCTTCCCGCTGACCTCGGGCCCGCTCGCGGGCACGGCGTCGCTGCTGGTGTGGACGACGACCCCGTGGACGCTCGTGTCCAACACGGCGGTCGCGGCCCACCCCGAGGTCCGCTATGTCGTGGCGACCGACGGCGAGGAGCGGCTGGTCGTCGCCGAGCCGCTGCTGGAGAAGTCGCTCGGAGAGAACTGGGAGGCGACCGGCGAGTCCTTCACCGGCGCCGAGATGGAGCGCTGGACGTATGAGCGCCCGTTCGAGCTGATCGACTTCCCCGCCCCGGCCCACTACGTGGTGAACGCGGAGTACGTCACCACCGAGGACGGCACCGGTCTGGTGCACCAGTCGCCCGCCTTCGGTGAGGACGACCTCAAGGTCTGCCGCTCCTACGGGCTGCCCGTGGTCAACCCGGTCCGCCCCGACGGCACCTTCGAGGAGGAGCTCCCGCTGGTCGGCGGCGTCTTCTTCAAGAAGGCCGACGAGACCCTGACCGCCGACCTCGACGCCCGCGGCAAGCTCTTCCGCCATGTCGCGTACGAGCACAGCTACCCGCACTGCTGGCGCTGCCACACCGCGCTCCTCTACTACGCGCAGCCGTCGTGGTACATCCGTACCACCGCCGTCAAGGACCGGCTGATCGAGGAGAACGAGAAGACGAACTGGTTCCCCGACTCGGTCAAGCACGGCCGCTTCGGCGACTGGCTCGACAACAACGTCGACTGGGCGCTCTCCCGCAACCGCTACTGGGGCACCCCGCTGCCTATCTGGCGCTGTGAGGAGTCCCATCTGACCTGCGTGGGCTCGCTCGCCGAGCTCTCCGAGCTGACCGGCACCGACCAGTCCGGGCTCGACCCGCACCGCCCCTTCATCGACGCGGTCACCTTCCCCTGCCCCCAGTGCGCGGGCACCGCGACCCGTGTCCCGGAGGTCATCGACGCCTGGTACGACTCCGGGTCGATGCCGTTCGCGCAGTGGGGCTACCCGTACCAGAACAAGGAGATCTTCGAGAAGCGCTACCCGGCGCAGTTCATCTCGGAGGCCATCGACCAGACCCGTGGCTGGTTCTACACCCTGATGGCGGTCGGCACGCTGGTGTTCGACAAGTCCTCGTACGAGAACGTGGTCTGCCTCGGCCATATCCTCGCCGAGGACGGCCGCAAGATGTCCAAGCACCTGGGGAACATCCTCCAGCCGATCCCGCTGATGGACCAGCACGGCGCCGACGCCGTCCGCTGGTTCATGGCTGCGGGCGGCTCCCCCTGGTCCGCGCGGCGGGTGGGGCACTCCACCATCCAGGAAGTGGTGCGCAAGACGCTGCTCACCTACTGGAACACGGTCGCCTTCCAGGCCCTGTACGCCCGGACCTCCGGCTGGTCCCCGTCGGCCGCCGACCCGGCCCCCGCGCAGCGCACGGTCCTCGACCGCTGGCTGCTCAGCGAGCTCAACGCGCTGGTCGACCAGGTCACCGGGGCCATGGAGACCTATGACACCCAGCGCGCCGGAAAGCTGCTCTCCGGTTTCGTCGACGACCTGTCCAACTGGTACGTACGGCGCTCCCGGCGCCGGTTCTGGCAGGGCGACGCGGCGGCGCTGCGCACCCTGCACGACGTGGTCGAGACGGTCACCCGGCTGATGGCCCCGCTGGTGCCGTTCATCACCGAGCGGGTCTGGCAGGACCTGGTGGTTCCGGTGACGCCGGAGGCGCCCGAGTCGGTCCACCTCACCACCTGGCCCGCCGCCGACCTCAACGCGATCGACCCGGAGCTCTCCCGGCAGATGGCGCTGGTGCGCCGACTGGTCGAGCTGGGCCGGGCCACCCGCGCCGAGTCCGGGGTGAAGACCCGTCAGCCGCTCTCCCGCGCCCTGGTCGGGGCCACCGGTTTCGACGCGCTCTCCCCGGAGCTGCGGGCCCAGATCACCGAGGAGCTGAACGTCTCCTCGCTCGCCTCGCTCTCCGAGGTCGGCGGCTCCCTGGTCGACACCACCGCCAAGGCCAACTTCCGCGCGCTGGGCAAGCGGTTCGGCAAGGGAGTCCAGGCGGTGGCGAAGGCCGTGGCCGCGGCCGACGCGGCGGCGCTCTCGCTCGCCCTGCGCGACGGCACCGCCGAGCTGGAGGTCGAAGGCGAGACGATCACCCTCTCCCCGGATGAGGTGATCATCACGGAGACCCCGCGTGAGGGCTGGTCGGTCGCCTCCGACGCGGGCGCCACGGTCGCGCTCGATCTGGAGATCACCCCGGAGCTGCGGCTGGCGGGCCTGGCCCGCGACGCGATCCGGCTGATCCAGGAGGCCCGTAAGAACAGCGGGCTGGATGTCGCCGACCGGATCGCGGTGGTGTGGACCGCCTCGGACTCCGCCACGACCGAGGCACTGACCACCCATACCGCCCTCATCGCGGACGAGGTCCTGGCCACGGAGTTCACCGCCGCCCCGGCGGACGACAGCTACGGCCCGGCCTTCACCGACGAGCCGCTGGCGCTCACCTTCCAGCTCCGGAAGATCTGACCCACCCGGCCCCGGAAGGGGGTGGCGG
>NZ_JBHVHF010000293.1:0-10147 GCF_042800315.1 Streptomyces sp. NPDC057638 | reverse complement strand
GCCCGCCCCCTCACCCTGGTCCGACCGGGTCAGAAGCCGAAGTTCTGGGTCCACCAGGGGCCGCCCGAGCCCAGGTGGACGCCGACGCCGAGCTTCTTGTACTCGCAGTTGAGGATGTTGGCGCGGTGTCCTTCGCTCTTCATCCAGGCGTTCATCACGGCGCCGGGGTCGGCCTGGCCCCGGGCGATGTTCTCGCCGCCCATATAGGTGATGCCCGCGCGCTTGGCCCGGTCCCAGGGGGTGCGGCCGTCGGGGTCGGTATGCGAGAAGAAGCCGCGCTGGGCCATGTCCGCGCTGAAGTCCCCGGCCAGCGTGGCGAGGGCGGAGTCGAAGCGGACGGGGGAGCAGCCCACCTTGGAGCGCTCCTCGTTGACCAGGGCCAGCACCTGAGCCTCCGCCTCGGTGCCGGAGCCCGGGTTGGATCCCGTCTCCCGGCCGGGCTGCGGCGGTGTGACGGGCCGGCGGTCGGGCGTCGGCTTGGCGGAAGGTTTCTTCGCCGGACCGGGCGGGGTCACCGTCCGCTCGGGTGTGGTCTCGGGGGACCGGGGCGCGGGCACGGTCGGTGAGGGCGGTGGGGGCGGTGCGGGTGCGGCCTTGGCCGGGGCCGTCGGCGCGGTCGAGGGCCGGGCCGACGGCGGGGCCGGACTCGGCGGCGCCGTGGACGGCGTGGTGGGCGACGTACCCGTCTCCGTCCCGCCCGGGGCGGACGGGCCGGGGCTCCCGGAGCTCGCCCGCTGGGCCGGGGAGCGGTCCGAGCCGAGGACGAAGGGGTCCCCGCCGGGCAGCAGCCCGGAGGCGACGACGGCGGTCCCGAGCGCGACAGCCGCGGACGCGCCGAGCAGTCCGACGCGTACGGGGGTGCCCGCGCGCCTCGGGTTGAGTCGATGTCGTCCCATGGCCCTGCCTTCCCACGCTCGGTCGTACGCCCGGGTGCGGGAGGTACGGCCGGACAGCCGAACGCCTCACCCGATCGGATGAGGCTCACTGAGCCCCGGACTGTACGGCATGATCTGTGGGGCGGAGGTGGCTGGTGAGCAAACCGACGCCTCATGGGCCGTTACCGTTCCCTCATGAACGATGGCGCACGGCTTACGGCCTGGGTACGCGGACGAGTGCAGGGAGTAGGGTTCCGCTGGTTCACCAGGGCAAACGCGTTGGAGATCGGAGACCTCACGGGCTTCGCCCTCAACCTGGACGACGGCCGGGTGCAGATCGTGGCGGAGGGGCCACGTGAGAATTGCCACCGTCTGCTGGAGTGGCTGCGCTCCGACGACACACCCGGCCGTGTGGACGGAGTGACGGAGATCTGGGGCACCCCCCGAGGGGGTTACGAGGGCTTCGCGATCCGCTGAGCCGACCGCGTCTCCTGAGGCCGGGACCCTGGGCCGCGACGAGGGTCGGGTGGGGGCCCGCAAGGGAAAACGTCCTGGTGGTTGCCAAGGAAGGCGGGCCGTGCGACGCTGCGGCGTTAAGGATGATCTCCACGCCCCAGGGCCCCGGAGCGCCACCCGCGCCATGGGTTCACCCGCCGCGCGCGCCCGGGTCCGCCCCTCGATACGGGGCGTGATCGTGTTGACCGTCAAACTTTTTGGTGAGACTCTGGAATCCCCGCGCACCTTAGCTGTTTGGCAGTAAGAACCGCAGTGATATCAGCAGTACCTATGCGCTGTCGAGCACCACGGGTGCGAATCCCTCACGACCCACACCGCATCGGTCGGTCACTCAGTGTGGAGGACCATCCATCATGGCAAAGGCGCTTCTCGGTTACGTCGGCGGTTCCGACCCGCGACTTCTCGCCGAGATGCGACGGCTCCAGCAGCGCGTCCAGGACCTTGAATCCGAGCTCATGCGGATTCAGTCCGAGAACGACGCGCTGAACGCTGCCGTCGCCAAGCACCCCGGAGAGTCGCTGCTTGACGGCATCGACATCGACGTACCGCAGGCGGAGCCGGCGCTCACCTAAGCCGATCCGCTGGAAGATCCATCGCGCAAGATATGCAAGGGACGCCTCGGCGTCCCTTCTTTCTTTCCCCCTCTGAACACCGTGGTTCTCACCCTTACCGTCTGATGTGCCCCCCGGCCTCCCGGGTGAAACCGCGTGTGAAAGGTAGAGTCCGGCTGTGTGCACCTCAAGGCCCTGACCCTCCGCGGGTTCAAATCCTTCGCCTCCGCCACGACCCTGCGGTTCGAACCGGGGATCACCTGTGTGGTCGGGCCCAATGGATCCGGTAAGTCCAATGTCGTGGACGCCCTGTCCTGGGTGATGGGGGAGCAGGGTGCGAAGTCGCTGCGCGGCGGCAAGATGGAGGACGTCATCTTCGCCGGGACCACCGGCCGCCCGCCGCTCGGCCGGGCCGAGGTCTCGCTGACCATCGACAACACCGACGGCGCCCTCCCCATCGAGTACGCCGAGGTCACGATCACCCGGACCATGTTCCGCAACGGTGGCAGCGAGTACCAGATCAACGGAGACACCTGCCGGCTGCTGGACATCCAGGAACTGCTCTCCGACTCCGGCATCGGCCGCGAGATGCATGTCATCGTCGGACAGGGCCAGCTCGACTCCGTACTGCACGCCGACCCGATGGGGCGGCGCGCCTTCATCGAGGAGGCCGCCGGAGTCCTCAAACACCGCAAGCGCAAGGAGAAGGCGCTGCGGAAGCTGGAGGCCATGCGCGCCAACCTGGCCCGGGTCCAGGACCTCACCGACGAACTGCGCCGTCAGCTCAAACCGCTCGGCCGCCAGGCCGCCGTCGCCCGCCGTGCCGCCGTCATCCAGGCCGATCTGCGGGACGCGCGGCTGCGGTTGCTCGCCGATGACCTGGTACGGCTGCGGGACGCGCTCCGCTCCGAGATCGCCGACGAGGCCGAGCTCAAGCGGCGCAAGGAGGCCGCCGAAGCCGAACTGAAGGCCGCCCTCGGCCGGGAGGCCGCGCTGGAGGAAGAGGTACGGGTGCTGGCGCCCCGGGTCCAGGAGGCCCGGCGGAACTGGCATGACCTCTCCCAGTTCGCCGAGCGGGTCCGGGGCACCGTCTCCCTCGCCGAGGCACGGGTCACCAGTGCCACCGCCCAGCCTGCCGAGGAGCGGCGCGGCCGTGACCCGGAGGACCTGGAGCGCGAGGCCGCCCGGATCCGGGAGCAGGAGGCCGAACTGACGGCCGCGCTGGAGGCCGCCGAGCGCGCGCTGGAGGACACCGTCGGCCACCGCGCCGAACTGGAGCGCGAACTCGCCGCAGAGGAGCGCCGCCTCAAGGACGCCGCACGCGCCATCGCCGACCGCCGCGAGGGGCTGGCCCGGCTCGGCGGGCAGGTCAGCGCCGCCCGGGGCCGGGTCGCCTCCGCCCAGTCCGAGATCGACCGGCTCACCGAGGCCCATGACGACGCCATCGAACGGGCCACCACCGCGCGGGAGGAGTACGAGCGGCTGCGCGCCGAGGTCGAGGGGCTGGGCGAGGACGAGAACGCGCTGGAGGAGCGGTACGAGAACGCACGGCGCGCGCGGGCCGAGGCCGAGAGCGCGCTCTCCACCGCCCGCGAGGCCCTCGCCGCCGCCGAGCGGGAGCACGCCGCCGTCACCGCGCGACGCGACGCGCTCGCCCTCGGGCTGCGCCGCAAGGACGGTACGGGGGCGCTGCTGACCGCCGGGGAACGGCTGACCGGTGTCCTCGGTCCGGCTTCGGAACTGCTGACGGTGGTACCGGGTCATGAGGTCGCGGTGGCCGCGGCCCTCGGAGCGGCGGCCGACGCGGTGGCCGTCAGCGGGCCCACGGCCGCCGCGGAGGCCCTGCGCTTGCTGCGGAAGACCGACGCGGGCCGGGCCGCCCTGCTGCTGAGCGGCGGCCCCGAGCCATCGGCGGACAGCGGCGGCGCGGAGGGCGGGACCGCGCCGCGGGATCATCACGGTCATCCTCTCGCCGCCGATCTGGTGCGGGGTCCCGAGGAACTGCTGCGGGCCGCGCGGGTGCTGCTGCGCGGGATGGTCGTCGTACCGGAACTCGCGGACGCCGAGGAACTGGTACGGGCCGCACCCCGGCTGACCGCCGTGACCGCCGAGGGCGATCTGCTGGGCGCGCACTTCGCCCAGGGTGGCTCGGCGGGGGCGCCGAGCCTGCTGGAGGTGCGGGCCGCCGTCGACGAGGCCACCGCCGAACTGGCGGAACTGGCCGCGCTCCGGGCGGAGCTGGCCGAGGCGCGCCACGGCGCCACGGCACGCCGGGACATGTGCGCCGCGCAGGTGGAGGAAGTGGGCGAGCGACGGCGGGCCGCCGAGCGGGAGAAGGCCGCCGTCTCCGGACGGCTGGGGCGGCTCTCGGGCCAGGCCCGTGCCGCCGAGGGCGAGGCCGAGCGGACGGCGGCCGCCGTCGCCCGCGCCCGTGCGGCGCTGGAACAGGCCCGCGTGGACGCCGACGAGCTGGCCGAGCGGCTGCTCGTCGCCCAGGAGAACGCGGACGACGCGCCCGAGGAGCCGGACACCCAGAGCCGGGACCGGCTCGCGGCCGACGGCGCCAACGCACGGCAGACGGAGATGGAGGCGCGCCTTCAGCTCCGTACCCATGAGGAGCGGGTGAAGGGGCTCGCGGGGCGGGCCGAGGGGCTGGACCGGGCGGCGCGCGCCGAGCGCGAGAGCCGGGCGCGCGCCGAACAGCGGCGCGTCCGGCTGCGCCATGAGGCCGCCGTCGCCACCGCCGTCGGGTCGGGCGCGCGCCAGTTGCTGGCCCACGCCGAGGTCTCCGTGGGCCGGGCCGAGGCCGCGCGGACCACGGCCGAAGCGGCGCGGGAGGCCCGGGAGTCGGAGCTGACGGCCGCGCGGGCGCGGGGTCGTGACCTCAAGGGCGAGCTGGACAAGCTCACCGACTCCGTCCACCGCGGTGAGGTGCTCGGCGCGGAGAAGCGGCTGCGGATCGAGCAGCTGGAGGCGCGCGCCCTGGAGGAACTGGGCGTGGAGCCGACCGCGCTCATCAGCGAGTACGGCCCCGATCAGCCCGTACCGCCGTCGCCGCCCGCCGAGGGCGAGGAGCTGCCCGCGGATCCCGGCCATCCGCGCCACCAGCCGAGCCCCTTCGTCCGGGCCGGGCAGGAGAAGCGGCTGCGGGCGGCCGAGCGGGCCTATCAGCAGCTCGGGAAGGTCAACCCGCTGGCGCTGGAGGAGTTCGCGGCGCTGGAGGAGCGCCACCAGTTCCTCTCGGAGCAGCTGGAGGATCTGAAGAAGACCCGGGCCGCGCTCCTCCAGGTGGTGAAGGAGGTCGACGAACGGGTCGAGCAGGTCTTCACCGACGCCTACCGGGACACCGCCCGTGAGTTCGAGGGCGTCTTCTCCCGGCTCTTCCCGGGCGGTGAGGGACGGCTGGTGCTGACGGACCCGGCCGACATGCTCACCACCGGTGTGGATGTCGAGGCCCGCCCGCCGGGCAAGAAGGTCAAGCGGCTCTCGCTGCTGTCGGGCGGCGAGCGGTCGCTGACCGCCGTGGCGCTGCTGGTGTCGATCTTCAAGGCGCGGCCCAGTCCCTTCTACGTCATGGACGAGGTCGAGGCGGCCCTGGACGACACCAATCTGCGGCGGCTGATCCGGATCATGCAGGAGCTCCAGGAGGCGTCCCAGCTGATCGTGATCACCCACCAGAAGCGGACGATGGAGGTCGCGGACGCGCTGTACGGGGTCTCCATGCAGGGCGACGGCGTCTCGAAGGTGATCAGCCAGCGGCTGCGGTAGCTCGGCGATCCCCGCTGTCCGTACCGGGAGTGGGCGGCGGTAGTCGGGGCAGACGCGGTGCCAGGGCGGGGGTCAGGCCAACAGACCAGGTCAAGTGGTGGGGCCGGGGAAGCTGTGCGCCACTTGAAGGACCTTCGGCGGGCGCTGGAGCACCCTCGTGGAGCGGCGGCGCCCCCGAGCGACGCCCCAGGAGCACATGTGAGCAGCAGCGCGCAGCCGGGCGGCCCCGCATCGGGCGCCCGCGAGGCCCACCCGGAGCACCTCGGCCATGTCGTCTTCATCACCGCGTCCGCGGCGATGGGCGGTTTCCTCTTCGGATACGACAGCTCGGTCATCAACGGCGCGGTGGAGGCGATCCGCGACCGCTATGACATCGGCTCCGCCGAGCTCGCCCAGGTCATCGCCATCGCCCTGATCGGCTGTGCCATCGGCGCGGCCACGGCCGGCCGGATGGCCGACCGGCTGGGGCGCATCGCGTGTATGCGGATCGCCGCCGTGCTCTTCATGGTGAGCGCGGTCGGTTCGGCGCTGCCGTTCGCCCTGTGGGATCTGGCGTTCTGGCGGATCGTCGGCGGTTTCGCGATCGGGATGGCGTCGGTCATCGGCCCCGCCTATATCGCCGAGGTCTCGCCGCCCGCCTACCGGGGGCGGCTCGCCTCCTTCCAGCAGGCCGCGATCGTGATCGGTATCGCCATCTCCCAGCTGGTCAACTTCGGCATCCTCCAGCTCGCCGACGGCGAGCAGCGCGGGAAGATCGGCGGGCTGGAGGCCTGGCAGTGGATGCTCGGGGTGATGGTGATCCCGGCGATGCTCTACGGGCTGCTGTCGTTCGCCATCCCCGAGTCCCCGCGCTTCCTGGTCTCCGTCGGCAAGACCGGCCGGGCCAAGGACGTCCTCCGGGAGGTCGAGGGGGAACACATCGATCTCGACGCCCGGGTGGCCGAGATCGACCGGGCGATGCGGCGCGAGCACAAGTCGACCTTCAAGGACCTCCTCGGCTCGCGGTTCGGCTTCCTGCCGATCGTCTGGGTGGGCATCGGACTCTCGGTCTTCCAGCAGCTCGTCGGCATCAACGTGGTCTTCTACTACTCCTCCACGCTCTGGCAGTCGGTCGGTATCGACCCGAGCAGCTCGTTCTTCTACTCCTTCACCTCGTCCATCGTGAACATCATCGGTACGGTGATCGCGATGGTGCTGGTCGACCGGATCGGCCGCAGACCGCTGGCGCTCATCGGCTCGGCGGGGATGGCCATCGCCCTGGGCTTCGAGGCGTGGGCCTTCTCCAGCCCGCTGGTCGACGGGAAGCTGCCCAGCGCCCAGGGGACGGTGGCGCTGATCGCCGCCCATGTCTTCGTGCTCTTCTTCGCCCTGTCCTGGGGCGTGGTGGTCTGGGTGCTGCTGGGGGAGATGTTCCCCAACCGGATCCGGGCGGCGGCGCTCGGCGTCGCGGCGTCGGCGCAGTGGATCGCCAACTGGCTGATCACCGCGACCTTCCCCAGCCTGTCGGACTGGAACCTGTCGGCGACCTATGTGATCTACGCCTGCTTCGCCACGCTCTCGATCCCCTTCGTGCTGCGCTTCGTCCAGGAGACGAAGGGCAAGGCGCTGGAGGAGATGGGCTGAGGCCGCCCACCCGAGGGCGGACGGCCTCAGCGTGGCCGGGGTGGCTAGAACTCGTCCGTCGTGTGCGGCAGCAGCGCCGTGCGCGCCGCCTCGCCCAGCCGCCGCGCGGCCCCCGGAGTGTGCTCGGTGACCAGCCCCGCCGCCACCAGTTCCGCCGGGTCGAGATCGCCGAGGTACGCCGCCGCCAGCTCCCGTACGTCGAGAGTGAGGTCGGGGTCGGACGTCGTACGGGTGACCTCGGCCCGGTGGCCGTCGGGGCCCTCCCGGGTCAGCAGCCGATAGCGGCCCGCGTTAGCCGGAACGCCCGCGTCCGTCACCTCAAGCACCAGCTCCACCGGGGCCGACCAGACCCGCCCGCGCAGCGCCGCCGGAACATCGGCCAGCCGCAGCCACAGCGCGGGGAACTCCTGGGTGACCCGCACCTGGTCCCGGTCACCCGCGAAGCGCAGCAGCGGGTCATCGAGCGGGCGGCCCCACGCCCGTACCTTGTCCACCAGGTCGACCGAGGCCACATAGCGCCACAGCGCGGCGGCCACGGCGGGCGAGTCGGCCTCCAGCTCGCCGATGTGGAGGGTGCCCCGCCCCTCGTCGTCGGTGAGCGTCCGGTAGATCACATAGCCCGCGGGCTCCTCGCCCGGATCGCCCAGCGTCACCACGCGCGGCGCGCTGAGGTCGTCGTTCTCCTCGTCCTCCTCGGGGAGGATATGGGTACGCCACCAGAAGTCGTCCCGCGCTATCCGTCCGGCCCGCTCGGCCCGTCCCGCCGCGTGCCGCGCCCCGATCACGGCGGGCGCCTCCTCCGGCGCGATCAGCCGCAGCGGACGCTCGTCGGGGGCGATCCGCAGGTCGAGCGGGGTGTCGGCGTGGATCTCCACGGTGTAGGACCGCGTGGCGGGCTCGAAACCGAACCGACCGTAGATCGTCGCCTCCGACACCCACAGCGCGGCCAGCGGCTGCCCGGCCGCGGCACAGCGCCGCCACAGCTCGTCGATCATGCCACTGAGCACCCCGCGACGGCGGTGGGTCGGCGCCACCGACACGAAGGTCACGCCCGCGCAGGGCAGGTCTCCGCCGGGAACCGACAGCTCCATCGGATGGGCGCCGAGCAGGCCGACGAGCTGACCGTCCTCGTAGGCGCCGACGCGTTCGCAGTGGAGCAGGATCTCGCGATGGCGTTTGCGGACCTCGTCCTCGCAGTCCTTGTCGAGGAAGACGAGGTAGTGCAGGTCGAGGGCGCGGTCGAGATGGGCTTCGGGAATGGTGCGGTACTCCACGGTCATGCCGGGGACGCTAACCGGGGTCCGCCCCGCCCGTCACCGGGTTTTCCGCCTGGTGGGGGCCGGTGAGCCGGGTGTGGCGGGTCCGCTGTGGCGTTCCGGGCTCCCGTACGCGGGCGACCGGGGCCCGCGCGCGGCGGCGCGGTGTCCGGCCCGGAGGGAACGGCGCATCCGGAGCGGGAGCGGTTGGACTGTGGGGGGTGTGCCCGATACTGGGTGGGTTATGGAATTCGTCATCCTTGCAGTAGTCATCGCCCTGGTCGCCGTCGGCGCCATCAGCGGGCTCGTGATCAGCGGCCGCAAGAAGAAGTCGCTGCCCCCCACGCCCCCGCCCTCCACGCCGACCATCACCGCTCCGCCCGCCGAGCCGCACGTCGGCGATGAGGCGGAGACTCCGCGGGAGGAACCCCGCCGGACCATCGAGGAGGTCGGGCTTCCGGCCGCCGGGGGAACCGCCCCGGCCGCCGTCGAGGAACCGGTCTCCGAGGAGGAGGCCGCCGCCGCGGCCGTCCCCGCGATCGAGGTCCCCGAGCCCACCGCCGGACGGCTGGTGCGGCTGCGGGCCCGGCTCGCCCGCTCCCAGAACTCGCTCGGCAAGGGGCTGCTCACCCTGCTCTCCCGGGAGCACCTCGACGAGGACACCTGGGAGGAGATCGAGGAGACGCTGCTCACGGCCGACGTCGGTGTCGCGCCCACCCAGGAGCTGGTGGAGCGGCTGCGCGAGCGGGTGAAGGTGCTCGGCACCCGGAGCCCGGAGGAGCTGCGGAACCTGCTGCGCGAGGAACTGCTCCAGCTCCTGGGCACCGACCTCGACCGCGAGGTCAGGACCGAGAGCGGGGTGGACACCCCGGCCGTGATCATGGTCGTCGGGGTCAACGGCACCGGCAAGACCACCACCACCGGCAAGCTGGCCCGGGTGCTCGTCGCCGATGGACGCTCGGTGGTGCTCGGCGCGGCCGACACCTTCCGCGCCGCCGCCGCCGATCAGCTCCAGACCTGGGGCGAGCGGGTCGGCGCCCGGACCGTGCGCGGCCCCGAGGGCGGCGACCCGGCGTCGATCGCGTTCGATGCGGTGAAGGAGGGCATCGCCGAGGGCGCCGACGTGGTGCTGATCGACACGGCGGGACGGCTCCACACCAAGACCGGTCTGATGGACGAGCTGGGCAAGGTCAAGCGCGTCGTGGAGAAGCACGGGCCGCTGGACGAGGTGCTGCTGGTCCTGGACGCCACCACCGGGCAGAACGGCCTGATCCAGGCGCGGGTCTTCGCCGAGGTCGTGGACATCACGGGCATCGTGCTGACCAAGCTGGACGGCACCGCCAAGGGCGGCATCGTCGTCGCCGTCCAGCGCGAGCTGGGTGTGCCGGTGAAGCTGGTCGGCCTGGGCGAGGGCGCGGACGATCTGGCGCCCTTCGAGCCGGAGGCGTTCGTCGACGCCCTGATCGGCGACTGACCGAGCGTACGCGTCCCAGAGGGCCCTCAGCGGGTCGAGCGGCGGTCCCCGCGGGGAGCGCCATGGCGGAGGGCCGGTCACCGA
>NZ_JBHVHF010000292.1:0-10152 GCF_042800315.1 Streptomyces sp. NPDC057638 | reverse complement strand
TTCGGTGTTTCCAACCTTACCAGATCTTTTTCCCGCCGTTTCCGGCTGGCTTTCCGATCCAGTGGCCGTTGGAGTGGCCTTCGCCTTTCGGCTGACCCGACTTTATCAGAAGCATTTCGGCTGAGCGAATCAGCGTGGTGATCCTGATGAAGGAGTCGATTGGCTCTCCGGGAATTTGAATTTCCGTTGAGAGCGAGAGAGAAACTATCCGGTCGCACTCGACTGTGTCCAGTCCGAGGCAACCGTTTGAATCTACCTCCCCGCATGGACCGTGTCAACGGTTTTTGCGGACGAGGAGGAGACTAGCAGGTCAGAGAGGGCGGACGCACATCAGGCGGCGGTGGGGAGGTCGGCGCCGCGGTCGTCTTCGGCGATGTCGCCCTGGGCGCCAGTGCGGGCGGCTCGGGCGCCCAGGATGTAGACGTAGGCGAGAAAGGCCAGCTCAGCGGCGATTCCGATGGAGATCCTGGCCCAGGTGGGGAGTCCGGAGGGGGTGACGAAGCCTTCGATCAAGCCGGATACGAAAAGGACGAGCGCCAGTCCCATGGCCATGCCGAGGGCGGCCCTGCCCTGCTGGGCGAGGGCCGTACGGCGAGGGAGCGGGCCCGGGTCGATCAGGGTCCAGCCGAGGCGGAGACCGGTGCCGGCGGCGATGAAGACAGCGGTCAGTTCGAGGAGACCGTGTGGGAGGACCAGGCCGAGGAAGGTGTCCAGGCGGCCCACCGCGGACATCAGGCCGATGCCGACACCCAGGTTCAGCATGTTGAGGAGCAGTACCCAGATGACGGGGAGGCAGAGGAAGGCTCCGAGGGTCAGGCACAGCGCGGCGGCCTGGGCGTTGTTCGTCCATACCTGGGCGGCGAAGGAGGCCGCGGGGTTGCTGGAGTAGTACGTCTCGTACTCGCCGCCGGGGCGGGTCAGCTCGCGGAGTTCCGCCGGGGGTGCGATGGCGGACTGGACATCGGGGTTGGCTCCGATCCACCAGCCGATGAGGGCGGCGACAAGAGTGGAGAGGACCGCCGTCGGGATCCACCAGTAGCGGGTGCGGTAGACGGCGGCCGGAAAGCCCTCGGTGAGAAAGCGGGCGGCGTCACGCCAGGTGGCGCGGCGGGTACCGGTGACCGTCGCGCGGGCGCGCGCGACGAGCCGCGTCAGTCGGCCGGTGAGCGCCGGGTCGGGGGCGGTGGACTGGATCAGGGAGAGATGGGTGGCGGTGCGCTGATAGAGGGTGACGAGTTCGTCGGCCTCCTCGCCGGTGAGGCGGCGGCCACGGCGCAGGAGGTGTTCGAGGCGGTCCCACTCGGCGCGATGGGCGGTCACGAAGACGTCGAGATCCATGTCGGCTGCTGCTCCAGGCACTGGGTACGTACGGTTCGTACGACTGCGTCGCGCTGTCCGTCAGCTTGGCAGACTGAGATCGGGACGGGCAGGTCAGGTCGGTGGTGAGGGAGGCCGCGATGAGTGCGCTGGTGACAGGGGACGCGGTCGTCCTGGGAGTGCAGCCCGCGCGGCTGCCCTCGCGTGCGCTCGCGCTCGCGCTCGACATGGTGGTCGTGTTCACGGTGTATCTGCTGGTGTCGCTCGGGGTCGCGGTGGCGACCGCGTCGCTGGACGAGGCGGCGGCGCGGGCACTCTCCATCGCGACGTTCGTGCTGGTCCTGGTGGGTGGGCCGATCGCCGTGGAGACGCTGAGCCAGGGGCGGTCACTCGGCAAGCTCGCCTGTGGGTTGCGGGTGGTGCGGGACGACGGGGGGCCGATCCGGTTCCGGCACGCGCTGGTGCGGGGGGCAATGGGGGTGGTGGAGATCCTGATGTCGTTCGGGGTCATCGCCTGTATCGCGTCGCTGGCGTCGGCGCGGGGGCGGCGGGTCGGGGATCTCTTCGCCGGGACGCTGGTGATACGGGAGCGGGTGCCCGTACGACGGGACGCGGGCCTCCCTCCCCCGCCGCACTGGCTCGGGGGCCGGTTCGCCGAGCTGGACCTGTCGACGGTGCCGGAGCCACTCTGGCTCGCGATACGTCAGTACCTGACGCGGATGGGCGAGCTGGACGCCGGGGTGAGCTGGTCCCTGGCCGGGCGGCTCTCCGGTGAGCTGGCGGAACGGACCGGGGCGCCCATGCCCGAGGGCATGCCTCCCGCCGTCTATCTGGCGGCGCTGGTGAACGAGCGGCAGACACGGGATGCCCGGCGGGCGTTCGCGGGGGCGGCCGGGGGCGGGGAAGCCGGTACCGCGGTGGGTGCGCTCGTCGGGGATACGGGCGGGCGTGAGGTTCCGGTGACAAGGGCGGCCACGGGGTTCGTCGCCCCGTCCGCGGTACCCGATGGTGCGACCGGTGTCGATGTGGTGGGTGAGGGGAACCGAGAGACGGGCACGGTCGGGGAGGGGCAGCACCAGCCGGGGGCGGCGGGGAAGCCGGTACGGGGGACGGGGTTCGCTCCTCCCGCCTAGAGCTTCCCGGTGTTCTGGGGAGGTCGCTCCCCAGGCGTCGTCCCGGAGGTGTGTTCCGCCGGTGGGAGGGCCGGGGCCTGGGACGAGGTCGAGGGACTGAAAGCGGAGGCGGCCGTGCCGGGGGTCAGGGGAGGACCGAGGGCGGGGACTCCAGGTGCTCCAGTTCGATGCCCGGGGCGGCCAGGACGACATCGCCGGCGAGGTGGATCGTGTGCTGCTCACCGGT
This sequence comes from Streptomyces sp. NPDC057638, assembly GCF_042800315.1. NCBI lineage: Bacteria > Bacillati > Actinomycetota > Actinomycetes > Kitasatosporales > Streptomycetaceae > Streptomyces > Streptomyces sp. NPDC057638. The sequence continues at coordinate 7,476 of NZ_JBHVHF010000292.1, read as the reverse complement.
GTCCAGGGCGCTGACCTGGTATTCGTCCACGGTCAGCAGCCCACTGTCAGTGGGGTGGGTTTCACTGGTCACCAGGGCCCAGGACTGATCGAGAGTACGGGGGGCGAGCACCGGGTCCGTGAACGCGACGAGGCGTACACGGGTGGCCGGGGAGGAGGGGGTGAGGCGCAGCAGACGGGCGGTCGCGACGAGGAACGCGGGGGAGGTGCCGGTGAAGGCGTGGGCGGGGGCGTTGCCTTCGATGGCGTGGGTGCCGCTGGGGTCGGTACGGACCCAGGTGACACCGTCGAGCGCGGCGCCGCGGACCTGCCAGCTCGCGGCGTGGAGTTCGAGCCGGATGGGGCGGCCGAGTTCGTCGAGGGCGAGGTCGACGGAACCGGCGTGGTCGCCGGAGGGGGTGGTGAGCTGGGAGACATAGCGCCAGCCGGAGGGGCCGGGCGCGCAGTGGAAGTGTTCTTCGCCGAGAGGGGTGTGATCGTGCGGATCATGGAGCGAATACCGGCCGCGGGGCATAGGGGCGTCGGGGTCCTTGTGCGGTGAGGCTCGTGGGCGCGGGGGTGCCCTCGGTCGGCTGAAGGCTCTCACAGGCGGGATGAGGGCGCTCGGGCGTGGGCGGCTGGGTATGCGGGCCGCGGGGGTGCGCGTCAGGGCCGCCGGATGTAGGTCATGTGAGGCTCGGCGGGGGTCGGTCGCCGCTCGTGGGCGCCGGGCCCTGTGCCCGGAGACGGGTCACCCGGGAGAACACTCACCGGGTGAGGGGCCACCGGGCCCGGTCGCCGTCCGCGGGGACGGGGACCAGGCCCGGTGGGAGTAGCTCAGTAGCGGTAGTGGTCGGGCTTGTAGGGGCCCTCGACCTTGACGCCGATGTACTCCGCCTGCTCGGGGCGCAGGGTGGTCAGCTTGACGCCGAGGGCGTCGAGGTGGAGCCGGGCGACCTTCTCGTCCAGGTGCTTGGGGAGCACATAGACGTCGGTCGGGTACTCCTGCGGCTTGGTGAAGAGCTCGATCTGCGCCAGCGTCTGGTCGGCGAAGCTGTTGGACATCACGAAGGACGGGTGACCGGTCGCGTTGCCCAGGTTCAGCAGACGACCCTCGGACAGCACGATGATCACCTTGCCGTCGGGGAAGGTCCAGGTGTGGACCTGCGGCTTGACCTCGTCCTTGACGATGCCCGGGATCCGTCCCAGGCCGGCCATGTCGATCTCGTTGTCGAAGTGGCCGATGTTGCCCACGATCGCCTGGTGCTTCATCCGCGTCATGTCCGACGCCATGATGATGTCCTTGTTGCCCGTGGTGGTGATGAACAGATCCGCGATCTCGACGACCTCGTCCAGGGTCGTGACCTGGTAGCCGTCCATCGCCGCCTGGAGGGCGCAGATCGGGTCGACCTCGGTGATGATCACACGCGCGCCCTGGCCCCGCAGGGACTCCGCGCAGCCCTTGCCGACATCGCCGTAGCCGCAGATCACGGCGACCTTGCCGCCGATCAGGACATCGGTGGCGCGGTTGATGCCGTCGACCAGCGAGTGGCGGCAGCCGTACTTGTTGTCGAACTTCGACTTGGTGACCGCGTCATTCACGTTGATCGCGGGGAACAGGAGGGCGCCGTCACGGTGCATCTCGTACAGACGGTGGACGCCGGTGGTGGTCTCCTCGGTCACGCCGCGGATCTCGGAGGCCAGGCGGGTCCACTTCTGCGGGTTCTCGCCGAGGGTGCGGTTGAGGAGGGTGAGGATGTGGGCGTACTCCTCGCTGTCCGCGGTGGCCGGGTCAGGGGCCTGACCGGCCTTCTCGAACTCGACGCCCTTGTGGACCAGGAGGGTGGCGTCGCCGCCGTCGTCCAGGATCATGTTCGGGCCGCCGGTGGGCGAGTTCGGCCAGGTCAGGGCCTGCTCGGTGCACCACCAGTACTCCTCCAGCGTCTCGCCCTTCCAGGCGAAGACGGGGACGCCCTGGGGGTTCTCCGGGGTGCCGTTCGGGCCGACGGCGATGGCGGCGGCCGCGTGGTCCTGGGTGGAGAAGATGTTGCACGAGGCCCAGCGGACCTCGGCGCCGAGCGCGACCAGGGTCTCGATCAGGACGGCGGTCTGCACGGTCATGTGCAGGGAGCCGGTGACCCGGGCCCCGGCGAGCGGCTGGGACTGCGCGTACTCCGCGCGGATGGACATCAGGCCGGGCATCTCGTGCTCGGCGAGGGTGATCTCCTTGCGGCCGAAGGCTGCCAGGGAGAGGTCGGCGACCTTGAAGTCCTGGCCTGCGGCGACAGTCGTCATGACGGGCTGCTCCTCATGTTCTGCGATAGGGGGCGTGGGCAGGGCTGGCTGTGCGGCGGTGGGCAGGGGTGTGCCCGGGATCCGCTCGCAGCGCAGTCCGTCGGAGGCCCTCTCTCCACTCGGCCGACCCTCGGGGGGCCGCCCGACCGCCATCAGCAGCGACGCCTGACTCCCCCGAATCTACACCGGCCGCCACCGTGAGCCCCAGCCCGCACGGGGACGTGATCCGGTCAGAGACGGGAGGGGCGCGGGGGGCCGTCGTCCGCGGCCGGGGTGCGGTAGATGTCCGGTTCCAGGTAGATCACCCGGGCGATGGGGCAGGCGGCCCGGATGCGCCGCTCGGCGGCGTCGATGGAGGTGGCGACCTCGGCGGCGGTGTCATCGTTGGGGACCGCGATCTTGGCCGCGACCAGCAGTTCCTCGGGACCGAGGTGGAGGGTGCGCATATGGATGATCCGGGTGACGCTGTCGCCGTCGACGAGGGCGTCCGCGATCTTCCGCTGGTCGTCGAGCGTGGCCGACTCGCCGAGCAGGAGGGACTTGGTCTCGGCGGCCAGGACGAGGGCGATGAGGATCAGCAGGACACCGATGCACAGGGTGCCGATCCCGTCCCACAGGCCGTCGCCCGTGGCGAGGGAGAGGCTGACGCCGAGCAGGGCGAGCAGCAGGCCGACCAGGGCACCGAGGTCTTCGAGGAGGACGACGGGAAGTTCGGGTGCCTTGGCCCGGCGGACGAACTCCGTCCAGGAGAGGGCGCCCCGGACCTGGTTGGACTCCGTGATGGCGGTACGGAAGGAGAAGGTCTCGGCGATGATCGCGAAGACGAGCACGCCGACCGGCCAGTACCAGGCCTCGATCGGGTGGGGGTGCTTGATCTTCTCGTAGCCCTCGTAGATCGCGAACATGCCGCCGACCGAGAAGAGGACGATGGAGACGAGGAAGGCATAGATATAGCGCTCACGGCCGTAGCCGAAGGGGTGCTCGGGGGTGGCGGCGCGGCGGGCGCGGCGGCCGCCGAGGAGCAGCAGGGCTTGGTTGCCGGAGTCGGCCAGGGAGTGGACGCTCTCAGCGAGCATCGAGGACGAGCCGCTGAAGAGGAAGGCCACGAACTTGGCCACCGCGATGGCGAGGTTGGCGCAGAGGGCCGCCACGATCGCCTTCGTACCACCGGACGCGCTCATGTGTGCCGGGTTCCCTTCGTCCATACGTCACACGGGCGTCGCCGGAGGGGATGCGCGGCGACGGCGGTTCAGACCGCCACAGTGGCGCGGAACAGGGTGCCGGTGTGGCCGTTCGGGGCGGAGATCTCGACTGGTTCGCCCGCACGGGCGAACGCCGACTCGCCGGGTGCGAGCGTCAGTTCGTTCGCGGTGACGCGGCCCGCGGTGCACAGGAGGATCTGCGGGGTGTCGGCGGTGAGGTATCGGGGGGTGGCGCCGGGTGCCAGGAGGTGGCGGGAGAGACGGAACTCGTCGACCGGGGTGTCGTACAGCTCCTCGCCGGAGGGGGATGCCTCGGGCCGCAGTACGGAGGGTTCATGGGCGTCGAAGCGGACGACGCGCAGGAGTTCGGGGACGTCGACGTGTTTGGGGGTGAGGCCACAGCGCAGGACGTTGTCGGAGTTGGCCATGATCTCGACGCCGAGGCCGTCGAGGTAGGCGTGGGGCACACCCGCGCCGAGATAGAGGGCCTCGCCGGGCTGGAGCCGTACATGGTTGAGCAGCATCGCGGCGATCACGCCCGCGTCGCCCGGGTAGTGGTGGGCGAGCGTCGCGTACGGCGTGTAGGGGCCGCCGAGACGGTGGGCGACAGCGGTGGCGCGTTCGACGGTGGCCGCCATCTCCTCCTGGTCGGCGGTCAGGACGGCGGTGAGCACCTCCCGGAGCGCGGCTTCCTCCGGCTGGGCGCGGAGCAGGTCGGCGTACGGCTTGAGCGGGTCGAGATCGAGACCGGCGAGGAGTTCGGCCGTCTCGGCGGGGGGACGAAAGCCGCAGAGGCCCTCAAAAGGGGTGAGGGCACAGATGAGTTCCGGCTTGTGGTTGGCGTCCTTGTAGTTGCGGTGCGGGGCGTCGAACGGGATGCCCGCGCGCTGTTCGGCGGCGAAGCCCTCCCGGGCCTGCGCCAGGTCCGGATGGACCTGGAGGGAGAGGGGCGCGCCCGCGGCGAGCAGCTTCAGGAGGAAGGGCAGGCGGGGGCCGAACCGGGCCACGGTCCGCGCGCCGAGCTGGGCGACCGGGTCGGCGGTGATCACATCGTTGAGCGCCCCGCCGGCGATACGCGAGGGGGCTCCCGGGTGGGCGCCCATCCACATCTCGGCCTGGGGCTCGCCGGTGGGGGCGGTGCCGAGCAGGTCCGGGATGGCGGTCGTGGACCCCCAGGCGTAGGGGCGCACGGTGTTGGAGAGGCGGTCCATGGTCTGCTTCTGCTTCTTCCTTGCGGGGCTGGTGAGGGTGGCTCCCGCTGGTGGGGCTCGGTGTCCGCGGGGCCGGGCGCCCGGGAGAGGCGCCGGGCCGGGTGCGTACCGGTTCTGGTTCCGACCGGGCCGTACGGCCTGTATGGGACATGCCAGGGCAAGACACCAGGGGGTCTTCAACATAGCGCCGTCCGCCCGTATGGGGTCTCCCCGGACGAAGGCCGCATGGGCGTCCCACCGGATGACGTCCGGGCGGCGGGTCTGGTGGGGCCTGGTGGCGGGGGTGCCCCGGTGCCTGGCGGGCGCGGCGCCGAAGCACCTTACGTACCCGAAGGGCGGGGGTGCGGTGCCGGGGCACGGCGGAGGGACGACGTGGTGAGGACACGACGGTTCGCCGTGGGCCCGCGGCGTCCGGTACATGGGGTCTCCCCAGGCCCGCGAGGGCCGAGGCGCGGCGCCCCCCCAGGCCCGCGAGGGCCGCGGGAAGGGGCCGCACGGCGGAGGTACGTGGCTCGTACTCGGCGTACTCGCGCGGTCCGGCAGCGCTGGGGGCACTCCCCCAGGCTCCGCCCGGGGGTACCCCCACCCAGGCTCCGCCCGGGGGTACCCCCGGGCGGGCCGAAGGCCCAGGGGGAGAGGTGCCGTAGCTGTCGTCGCGGGCCGGTGAACCTGTCCGGTCACAGCACTAAGAGGGGGTCGCCGGGGTCGCGAGCGCGAGGTAGACGGCGGCGAAGTCCGTGACGGCGAGGAGTTCGGCGAGGGACTCCAGCTCGCCGCCGTCGCCCTCCGGTTCGAGTTCGCTGATCGGGGTGTCATGGCCCAGGGCCAGCTCGCGGGCGGCCGGGGCCGCCGTCAGCCCGCCACTGGGACGGTCGCGCAGCAGCACCACGCGGGCGCGCAGGGCCTGGGGTTCCTCGACCCGGTCGCGGAAGAAGTCGTCGGGGTCGGCGCCCGCCGCGAGGTCGCCCGCGAGGAGGACGCCATGGGCCGGGAGCGCCTCCGGCAGCGGGGCCGCGAGCGCGGGCCGTCCGGCCAGTTCGGCCAGGACCGCGGCGAAGCGACGGCCCACCGGGGCGGCGCCGGTGCCCTCGGTCCAGATGAGGGGGAGGCTGTCGGTCAGCTCGGCGGCGAGCGTCTTGGCCGGGTTGCTGTAGGTGGCGATGGCGGGGCCGCAGCGTTCGGCGGTGCGGTCCAGCCGGTCGGCGACGGCGGCGAGGGTCTCCAGGGGTGCTTCGAGGAGGCCGACGCGGTCGAGCAGGGCGACCAGGGGGGTGAACAGGGACCAGAACGCGCCGGGACCGGCCGACAGCGACCCTTCGTACAGCTGTTCGTGTGGGGCGGTGGCCATCGGGACGGCCAGGCCGTGGATCCCGTCGAGGCTCTCGGCGAGCGGGGACCGCTGCGGGGCGACCGCGACGACGGTGCAGCCGCGCCGGTACGCCTGTTCGGCGAGGAGGGCGAGACCGGGCTCGGTGCCGTCCGTGGTGGCGATCAGCAGCAGGTCCAAGGAGCCCGCCCAGCCCGGGAGGGTCCAGCGCAGCGCGCCGGGGGCGGGTGCGACACCGGCGGGACGCAGCCGGGTGACCGGGGCGCCCGCGCCCGCGAGGGCACTGATCAGATCGGCGGCGCCGGTGGCCGCGGCACCGGAACCCGCGACCAGTACGGCCCGGGGGCGGCCCTCCGGCTTCAGCTCGGCGATCCCGGCCTCGGCCGCGTGACGGGCGGCGGTACGGACACGGGCGCCCGCCTCCGCGGCGCCGCGCAGCAGACCTCGGCGGTCGGCGCGGGCGAGGGCTTCCGGAGCGTCGAGGAGTGACTCGTCGAGCATGGGATGGGGTCTCCGATCGCCGGGCGGTCGCGGTGGGGCGCGGGAGCGGGTCGTCGCGGGCGGGTGTCGCGGGAGCGGGTCGCGGGCGGGTGTCGTGTGTCGTGTCGGGCGGCTGGTTCAGGAGGGGCGGCGGGCCTCGTCGACGAGGAGGACGGGGATACCGTCACGGACGGGGTAGGCGAGGCCACAGGTGTCGCCGGTGCAGACCAGCTCGGACGTGACGGCCGTCGCGTCCTGCTCACCCTGCTCACCCTGTTCGTCCCGCGCCTCCGAGGCGTCGACCGTGCGGTCGGCGAGAGGAGCGCGGCAGGCGGGGCAGGCGAGGATCTGGAGGAGGCCGGGGTCGAGCTGGGAGGGCATGAGGCGGGCGTCCTTCGGTGGTACGAGACGGGTGCGGGCGACGTCAGCGTACCGCTGGGGAGCGGGTCGGGGCGCGTTGGTACGGGGCGTTCCGGCGGGCGATGCGGGTGGGTTCCGCCGTCGCGGGGCCGGGGCGCGCGGCGACCGAGCCGCGCGGGCGCCGGCATACGGAGACGACCGGGCCCCCCGGTCCCGTGACCCGGCCCGCGACTCAAGGGGACGGGACCGTGCGGCCCGGGTGTCGGCATACGGAGACGACCAGGCCCTCGCGCACCGTGACCCGGCCCGCGCATCAAAGGGGATGGCACGGGCCGACGCGGAGGTGACCCTCGGTGGGCCGCCCCGGGCACGGGCCGACGGCACTCGGGCGTCTCCGGTGAGGGCGATTCCCGCGACCGGCCGGACACGGGGTGGGGCCCAGGCGTCGCGGGGTGATGCCGGTCGGGCGGACAGGGTGGGGCGAGTACCGGCCCGGGCGGGACGTACCGGAGCGGGGGGCGATCGGCACGCGCACCCCGTCGGCGCCGTGCCCCTCCTGGCCCGGGTCGGGCGCCGCACGGACGGGGTGCGCGCGACAGTGGTGTGCCCGCGGGCTGAGGCTG
>NZ_JBHVHF010000291.1:0-10169 GCF_042800315.1 Streptomyces sp. NPDC057638 | reverse complement strand
GCCCGGCCCCGCGCGCTCTGATGGCGCCCTCGATATCCGAGCCGCCTGAGACGCCTGAGACTTTCCCCGGACGACCGTTCGGGGGGAACTGACACCGGTACCTGGTACGGCCGGTGCAGCACACAAGGAGAAACACCATGCCGAAGCCCACCAAGGGTGCCCGTCTGGGCGGCAGCGCCGCGCACGAGCGTCTGATGCTGGCGAACCTCGCCCGCTCGCTCTTCGAGCACGGCCGCATCACCACCACCGAGGCCAAGGCGCGCCGTCTGCGCCCGGTCGCGGAGCGCCTGATCACCAAGGCGAAGAAGGGCGACATCCACAACCGTCGTCTGGTCCTCCAGACGATCACGGACAAGGGCATCGTCCACGCGCTCTTCACCGAGATCGCTCCTCGCTACGCCGAGCGCCCGGGTGGCTACACCCGTATCACCAAGATCGGCAACCGTCGTGGTGACAACGCGCCCATGGCCGTGATCGAGCTGGTCGAGGGCGAGATCGCCAAGAAGGCGACCGTCGCCGAGGCCGAGGCCGCCGCCAAGCGCGCCGTCAAGGAGGACGCCCTCAAGAAGGAGGACGCGGCCACCGAGGACGCGCCCGCCGAGGCCGCCGCCGAGCAGGTCGAGGACGCCAAGCCGGAAGGCACGGAGTCCAAGGACGCCTGAGCGTTCTGAAGGCTGGTCGGACGGGCCCGCTCCCTCGGGGGAGCGGGCCCGTTCCGCTGTGTCCGCACGGGCGGGTGTGCCCGGTGGGCTCTGAGAGGATCGATGACGTGAGCGATGACGTGGAGCCCGGGGCGGTACGGGTACGGCTGGACCTGTCGTACGACGGCAGGGACTTCTCCGGCTGGGCCAAGCAGGCGGGGGGACGGCGGACCGTCCAGGGGGAGATCGAGGACGCGCTGCGCACGGTCACCCGCTCCCCGGTGACCTATGAGCTGACCGTCGCCGGGCGTACCGACGCCGGGGTGCACGCGCGGGGTCAGGTCGCCCATGTCGACCTTCCGGCGGAGGTCTGGGCCGAGCACCGGGAGAAGCTGCTGAAGCGGCTCGCCGGGCGGCTGTCGCGCGATGTGCGGATCTGGCGGGCCGAGGAGGCCCCGGCCGGGTTCAACGCCCGCTTCTCCGCGATCTGGCGCCGGTACGCCTACCGGGTCACCGATCACCCCGGCGGCGTCGACCCGCTGCTGCGCGGACATGTGCTCTGGCACGACTGGCCGCTGGACGTGGACGCCATGAACGCGGCCTCCGAGCGGCTGCTGGGCGAACACGACTTCGCCGCCTACTGCAAGCGGCGTGAGGGCGCCACCACCATCCGTACCCTCCAGCGGCTCTCCTGGGAGCGGGACGCGGCGGGGATCATCACCGCCACCGTGCGGGCGGACGCCTTCTGCCACAACATGGTGCGTTCGCTGGTGGGCGCGATGCTCTTCGTCGGGGACGGGCACCGGCCGGTGGAGTGGCCCGCGAAGGTGCTGGCCGCCGGGGTGCGCGACTCGGCCGTGCATGTGGTGCGCCCGCATGGCCTGACGCTGGAGGAGGTCGGCTACCCGGCCGACGGACTGCTGGCCGCGCGGAACCGGGAGGCCCGCAACAAGCGGACGCTGCCGGGGGCCCCGGGCTGCTGCTGAGGGGGTCCGACTCCGCGTCCGCGGCCCGTCGCCCCGGATCAGCCGCCGGTGGCCGCCGCCCGGGCCTGGGCCTCGCCCCGGCGGACGATCTGCCGGAAGGTGAACTCCGCCAGATCGTCGCCCGCCCGGAAGGCGGCCTTGTCATCCTGGGTCACCGAGCGGCCGTCGGTGTGGCCGGTGGCGGTGAAGTAGGCGTACCGGCCGTAGGAGTTGGCGGTGAACCGGCAGACCGGGCCGCCCTTGCAGAAGGTGGGGACGCCGTCCCCGGCCAGGGGCGCGACGCTGCCGCGTGACTGGCGCAGGGCCCGCTGGGCCTCCTTCTCCTCGCCGAAGACGGCGACACCGACCGTGACCGCGACCCCGTCCTTGCGGTACGTGGCACGGAGGACCTGGTCACAGCCGTTGGCGGTGAGGACCGCGCCGAGGCCGTTCTGGACGCCCGAGGCGCAGTTCCCGGCACGGGCGGTGGCGCCCTTGGTGTAGCTCCGTTCGCCCAGGGTCAGCTTCCGGCCCGGGAAGAGGGTCGAGAGGCTCAGCGGCGCGGTGTCCTTGCGCTCGGTGGAGATGTACTCCTCCGGGTCGGGCGGGGGCGGTGGGACCACGGCGGAGAAGGTCGGCTCGGGCTGGGCGGAGGCACCGGTCAGCGGCTCGTTCCCGGTGGCCCGCCGGTCTCCGTCGCCCGCCGAGACGATGGCGGTGGCGACGATCGCGGCGACGGCCGCGGTGGCGAGGACACCGCCGCCGACCAGCAGCCAGCGCTTGCGCCGGGCCCGTACGGCCGAGGCGTCGGCGAGGGCGGCCCAGTCCGGGGTCCCCCCGCCCGGCGGGGCGCCGAACGGGGCCGTCGGCGGCGGTCCGTACGGTCCCGGCGCGGCGGCGAAGGGGGGTGGCCCGGTCGGAGGAAGGCCCTGGTGGGGTGGCTGCCCCGGCCCCTGGGGATCCGCCGCGTGCTGGCCCTGGGCGGACGTTCCGTAGGGATGGTGCGGGTCCCGCGGCTGACCGGAACCGTACGGACCCTGACGCTGCTCGCCGGACCCCCGCGGAGGTCCCCCCTGGCCAAAGCTCATGCCGCGCATATTAATCCGGTTGGGCCGACGGGGGAGCGGGAGTCATCATCGGACGATGGGACATCTCGAAGCCGCGCATCTTGAGTACTACCTCCCGGACGGACGGCCGCTGCTCGGCGACGTCTCCTTCCGGGTGGGGGAGGGCTCGGTGGTCGCCCTGGTGGGGGCGAACGGCGCGGGGAAGACGACTCTCCTGCGGCTCATCGCGGGCGAGCTGAAACCTCATGGCGGATCGGTCACCGTCAGTGGCGGGCTCGGGGTGATGCGCCAGTTCATCGGCTCCGTACGGGATGAGCGGACCGTGCGTGACCTGCTGGTCTCCCTGGCTCCGCCCCGGGTGCGGGAGGCGGCGGGGGCCGTCGACGAGGCCGAGCACCTGATCATGACGGTGGATGACGAGGCCGCTCAGATGCGGTACGCGCAGGCGCTGAGCGACTGGTCGGAGGCGCGGGGTTACGAGGCGGAGACGCTCTGGGACATCTGCACCATGGCGGCCCTCGGCGTTCCCTATGAGCGGGCGCAGTGGCGCGGGCTCGCCACGCTGTCGGGGGGCGAGCAGAAGCGGCTGGCGCTGGAGGCGCTGCTGCGCGGTCCCGACGAGGTGCTGCTGCTGGACGAGCCGGACAACTACCTCGACGTCCCGGGCAAGCGCTGGCTGGAGGAGCGGCTCAAGGAGACCCGTAAGACCGTGCTCTTCGTCTCCCATGACCGGGAGCTGCTGGCGCGCGGCGCGCAGAAGATCGTCAGTGTGGAGCCGAGCCCGGCCGGGTCCGATGTCTGGGTCCACGGTGGCGGTTTCGACACCTATCACGAGGCCCGTGCCGAGCGGTTCGAGCGTTTCGAGGAGCTGCGGCGGCGCTGGGACGAGAAGCGGGCGCAGCTCAAGCGGCTGGTGCTGGACATGCAGCAGTACGCGGCCCGCAGCGATGAGATGGCCTCCCGCTACCAGGCGGCCAAGACCCGGCTGCGGAAGTTCGAGGAGGCCGGGCCGCCGCCCGAGCCGCCCCGGAAGCAGGAGATCCGGATGCGGCTGCGGGGCGGGCGGACCGGGGTGCGGGCGCTGACCTGCCGACGGCTGGAGCTGACCGGGCTGATGAAGCCGTTCGACCTGGAGGTCTTCTACGGGGAGCGGGTCGCGGTCCTGGGCTCGAACGGCTCGGGCAAGTCCCACTTCCTGCGGCTGCTGGCCGGGGACGGTTCGGTGGCCCACACCGGTGAGTGGAAGCTGGGCGCCCGGGTGGTGCCCGGGCACTTCGCCCAGACCCATGCCCACCCGGAGCTGGAGGGCCGCACCCTCGTCGACATCCTGTGGACCGCGTACGCGCGGGACCGGGGCGGGGCGATGTCCGTGCTCCGCCGCTATGAGCTGGAGCGCCAGGGCGACCAGCCCTTCGACCGGCTCTCCGGTGGCCAGCAGGCCCGGTTCCAGATCCTGCTGCTGGAGCTGGCGGGGACGACGGCGCTGCTGCTGGACGAGCCGACGGACAACCTGGACCTGGAGTCGGCGGAGGCGCTTCAGGAGGGTCTGGAGACCTATGAGGGGACGGTGCTGGCGGTGACCCACGACCGCTGGTTCGCTCGTACGTTCGATCGCTATCTGGTCTTCGGGTCGGACGGGGTGGTGCGGGAGTCGACGGGCCCGGTCTGGGACGAGCGCCGGGTGGTCCGGGCCCGCTGACCTGCCTGGCTCTCCCGGCTCTCCCTGGGCCTCCCTGGCCTGGATCGGAGGGCTGTTTTGACCCCTGGGGAGGGCGGCGGGTAAGCTTCTGCTTCGTTATGCGTATTGGCTTGCTCTATCTCACGTGAGGGGCCCTTACGCCGGTCCACCGGGCCGATCACCAGCGGCGAGCACAGGGTTGCGTCACCCACGTGCTGCCAGTGCTGATGTGATCGTTCGTGTGGCCTTGTCAGGACCCGCTTCCCGAGCCTCAGGGCCCGTGGGAGTCCCACTCACTGAAGAAGCGAAGGCTACGACCGTGCGTACGTACAGCCCCAAGCCCGGCGATGTGACGCGCCAGTGGCACATCATCGACGCGCAGGACGTTGTCCTGGGCCGTCTGGCGACAACGGCAGCGAACCTCCTCCGGGGCAAGCACAAGCCGATCTACGCCCCCCACATGGACATGGGCGACTTCGTCATCATCATCAACGCCGACAAGGTTCACCTGTCCGGCAACAAGAAGACCCAGAAGATGGCGTACCGCCACTCCGGCTACCCGGGCGGTCTGCGCTCCGTCCGCTACGACGAGCTGCTGGCCAAGAGCCCCGAGAAGGCCGTCGAGAAGGCCATCAAGGGCATGATCCCCAAGAACACCCTGGGCCGTCAGATGCTCTCGAAGCTGAAGGTCTACGCGGGCGAGAACCACCCGCACGCTGCTCAGCAGCCGGTCCCGTTCGAGATCACCCAGGTCGCGCAGTAGTTCCGGCCATCCCCTAAGACGAAAAGAATCTGAGGAACATCGTGGCCGAGACCACCGCTGAAATCCCCGTCGAGGGCGAAGAGACCTACGCCGAGGTCACCACCTTCGAGTCGGAGATCCCCGTCGAGGGCGAGTACACCTCCGAGTCCCTCGCGTCGCGCTTCGGCGACCCGCAGCCGGCCGCCGGCCTGGGCCGCCGCAAGAACGCCATCGCCCGTGTCCGGATCGTCCCGGGCACCGGCAAGTGGAAGATCAACGGTCGCACCCTTGAGGACTACTTCCCCAACAAGGTGCACCAGCAGGAAGTCAACGAGCCCTTCAAGGTGCTGGAGCTTGAGGGCCGCTACGACGTCATCGCCCGTATCTCGGGTGGCGGCGTCTCCGGTCAGGCCGGCGCCCTGCGCCTGGGCGTGGCCCGCGCGCTGAACGAGGCGGACGTGGACAACAACCGCGGCCCGCTGAAGAAGGCCGGCTTCCTGAGCCGCGACGACCGCGCGGTCGAGCGCAAGAAGGCCGGTCTGAAGAAGGCCCGCAAGGCCCCGCAGTACAGCAAGCGCTAATCGCCTGCTCGGCCTGTTTGTCCGTACGCCCCGGCGGCACTCCGTGCTGCCGGGGCGTACGCCTTTCCGGCCTCCGTGCGCGTCCGGACGGGCGGGCACGGCACCACCTCGGGCTCCGGCGGGCATGTGCGGGTACATAGGCTCGTGATGACGGAGCACTACGGAGAAGTTCGGAGGAAGTTGTGGGACGACTCTTCGGCACGGACGGCGTGCGTGGTGTCGCCAACGCCGATCTGACGGCCGAGCTGGCGCTCGGTCTCTCGGTCGCCGCGGCACATGTGCTCGTCGGGGAGGCGGGCACCAGCGAGGGCCGCCGGCCCACCGCCGTGGTCGGACGCGATCCGCGCGCCTCGGGAGAGTTCCTGGAGGCCGCCGTCGTGGCGGGCCTGGCGAGCGCGGGCGTGGACGTGCTGCGGGTCGGTGTGCTGCCGACGCCCGCCGTGGCCCATCTCACCGGCGTCCTCGGCGCCGATCTCGGCGTGATGCTCTCCGCCAGCCACAACGCCATGCCGGACAACGGCGTCAAGTTCTTCGCCCGGGGCGGCCACAAGCTCGCCGACGAGCTGGAGGACCGGATCGAGACCCTCTACGAGGAGCACCGCACCGGCGCCCCCTGGGAGCGCCCCACCGGTGCCGGAGTGGGCCGGGTCTCCGACTACGCCGAGGGCTTCGACACCTATGTGGCCCATCTCATCGCCGTACTCCCCAACCGTCTCGACGGGCTGAAGGTCGTCCTCGACGAGGCGCACGGTGCCGCGGCGCGGGTCTCGCCGGAGGCGTTCGCGCGGGCCGGGGCCGAGGTCATCACCATCGGCGCCAGCCCGGACGGGCTCAACATCAACGACGGCTGCGGCTCCACCCATCTCGGCCAGCTGCGTGCGGCGGTCGTCGAGCACGGTGCCGACTTCGGTATCGCGCACGACGGTGACGCCGACCGCTGCCTCGCGGTCGACGGCTCCGGCGCCGAGGTCGACGGCGACCAGATCCTCGCCGTGCTGGCGCTGGCGATGAGCGAGGCGGGCACCCTGCGCGGGGACACCGTCGTCGCCACCGTCATGTCCAACCTCGGCTTCAAGCTCGCCATGGAGCGGGCGGGGCTGAAGCTGGTCCAGACGGCCGTCGGCGACCGCTATGTGCTGGAGTCCATGAAGGAGCACGGCTTCGCCCTCGGCGGGGAGCAGTCCGGGCATGTGATCGTGCTGGACCACGCCACCACCGGGGACGGCACCCTCACCGGGCTGATGCTCGCCGCGCGGGTCGCGGCCACCGGGCGTTCGCTGGCGGAGCTGGCGGCCGTGATGGAGAAGCTGCCGCAGGTCCTGATCAATGTGCCGGACGTGGACAAGTCCCGGGTGCGCACCTCGGCGGAGCTGGCGGCCGCCGTCCTGGACGCCGAGCGTGAGCTGGGCGCCACCGGGCGGGTGCTGCTGCGGCCCTCGGGGACCGAGCCGCTGGTGCGGGTGATGGTCGAGGCGGCCGACATCGACCAGGCCCGGTCGGTCGCGCAGCGGCTGGCGGACGTGGTGAAGTCGGCGCTGGGCTGAGCCGATGCGCTGACGGCCGGTGGGGCCGGTTCCCGGGAACGGGAGCCGGCCCCACCGTGCTGTACGGGGGCGGTGAGCGCGGCGTGGGAGGCCGGGGCCCGCCAGGGTCAGCGGCCGGGTTCAGCGTCGGGCCCGTGGCCGGGTTCAGCGGTGGGGTTCAGCGGGCGAGGGGCGACAGGGGCCGTTCGCGGCGGCGGGACCAGGCCCAGTGCTGCACCAGCAGGGTCACCGTGCCCGCCAGGATGATGCCCGTCAGATTGAGCAGAAGCTGTTCGGTGGAGCCCCAGGCCTGCCGGTACTCCTGGAAGCCGAAGGCGACGGCGGCGTTCGCGGCGGCGGGAATCGTGGTGACGGAGATCGCCACGCCCACCAGGGTGCCCGAGCGGGCCGAGGTCAGGGAGAGGGTGCCCGCGATGCCCGCCAGGACCGCGACCACGAAGGAGAAGGCGTCCGGCTGGTAGATAAAGCTGGTGTTGGGCCGGGCCGCCTCCAGCCCGGCGGCGTCGAAGAGCCCGAACCAGCTCATCAGCACGCTGAAGCCCACGGTGGCCACCATGGCCACCGCGAAGCCCGTGACCAGCGCCAGCGAGGAGCGCCACAGCAGCCGGGGCGCCCGGCGGACCAGACCGGTGCAGATCCCCGCCAGGGGACCGAACTCCGGCCCGACCGCCATGGCGCCCACGATGAGGATCGCGTTGTCCAGCACCACACCGCAGGCGGCGATCATCGTGGCGAGGGACATGAAGGCGATGTAGGTGACCGAGAGTGTCGACTCCTCGTGGGTGGCGTCGGCGAGCTGTTCCCAGAGCACCGCGTCGGCACCCTCCCCGGGCGCCTCCTCCTCGGCCCGCTCGGCCCGCCGGGAGAGACAGAGGTCGAGGGTGTCGACGGTGATCGCGCCGTCCTCGTCGAGGCGCAGCGCCCGCAGCGCCGTGATCAGCTCGTCCGCGGCCTCCCGCGCCACGTCGCACTGGACCAGGTCGCCCCGGGGGTCGTGGGCGGCGCCCGGGAGGACGACCAGATGGGCGGTGCCCACGCTCTGTTCCATCAGCGCCACCACCTGGGCGGTGCGGTCGGGCGGGGTGATCACTCTCAGATGCAGCACGCGGGACTTCCTTCGGGCGCTCGCCTGGTCGGGTGCTGGACGGTCAGAGCTTGCGCAGTGACAGGCGCTGGACCTTGTGGTCGGGTCCCTTGCGGAGGACCAGCGTGGCACGGCCGCGGGTGGGAGCCACGTTCTCCAGCAGGTTCGGCTTGTTGATCGTGCGCCACATGGTTCCCGCGTACTCCAGCGCCTCCTCCTCGGTGACCTGGGTGTACTTGCGGAAGTACGAGGTGGGGTCGCGGAAGGCGGTCGCGCGCAGCGTGCGGAACCGGTTGAGGTACCAGCGCTCGATGTCCTCCGGCCGGGCGTCCACGTACACCGAGAAGTCGAAGTAGTCGGCGAGGCCGACCCGGGTGCGGCCGTCCTTGCCGGGGAGGGCGGGCTGGAGGACGTTGAGGCCCTCCACGATCAGGATGTCGGGGCGGCGGACCGTCAGGCGCTCGCCGGGGACGATGTCATAGATCAGATGGGAGTAGACGGGCGCGGTGACCTCGTCCTTCCCGGCCTTGATGTCGGCGACGAACCGGGTCAGGGCGCGGCGGTCATAGGACTCGGGGAAACCTTTCCGCGACATCAGCCCCCGGGCCGTCAGCTCCTTCATCGGCAGCAGGAAGCCATCGGTGGTGACCAGCTCGACCCGGGGGTGCTCGGGCCAGCGGGCGAGCAGCGCCTGGAGCAGCCGGGCGACGGTGGACTTGCCGACGGCGACCGAGCCCGCGACCCCGATGACGAAGGGCGTGCCGCGCTGGGCGGCCTGACCGCCGCCCGCGTCCCCGAGGAAGGTGTTGAGGGCGCCGCGCAGCTCGCCGGTGGCGCGGACATAGAGGTTGAGCAGCCGGGAGAGCGGGAGGTACACCTCCCGTACCTCGTCCAGGTCGATCACGTCACCGAGGCCGCGGAGCCGCTCGACCTCCTCGGCGGTGAGGGGGAGCGGGGTCTTGTGGCGCAGCGCGCTCCACTCGGCGCGGGTGAGGTCGACATACGGGGTGGAGCTGCGGGCGGTGGTGCCGTGTGTGCCGTTCGTCCCGCTGGACGGGGGGCCCGCGGCGCCGGGCGCTAGGTGTGGGGGCGTGGCCGGACAGCCCTCGGGCGTTTCGTCCGGTGTGCTCTGTGACGCGCTCTGTGGCGGAGAAGAGATCACCTTCACATTGTCGGTGGTGTGCGCCGGGCGCGGGTGGTGTGCTCGGTCACGCCGGTCACGGCCGTAGGCTGCGGCTCTGTGCGGGACGGCCGGGAGCCGGTTGCGCCGGGTGGCTCCCCGGGGCGCCGGCGGGTCCTGATCCCGTGGGCGCGGCCGGGGTGGTCGTGCCGGACGAAGCCCGTGGAGGGGTGAGGGGTCACGTGATCATTGGGGTGGGGATCGACGTCGCGGAGATCGACCGGTTCGCGGCCTCCCTGCGGCGGACACCGGGGCTGGCGCGGCGGCTCTTCCTCGACCGGGAACTGCTGCTGCCCAGCGGCGAGCGGCGCGGCCCGGCCTCGCTCGCGGCGCGCTTCGCGGCCAAGGAGGCGGTCGCGAAGGCGCTGGGCGCGCCCGCGGGCCTGCACTGGACGGACGCCGAGGTGTACGTGGAGGAGAGCGGGCGACCGCGGCTGAGGGTGACCGGGACGGTGGCCGCCCGGGCGGAGCAGCTGGGGGTGCGCTCCTGGCATATCTCGCTGAGCCATGACGCGGGGGTGGCGTCGGCGGTGGTGATCGCGGAGGGGTGAGGGCCTGGGCCGCGGGGTGTGGCGCGGGGGTGGGGTCGCTCCGCCGGGCCGGGGCGTCCGTGGTCCGGGCCCGCCCCACCGGAGCCCGGACCAGCGGACGTCCCTGTCCGGGGACCGGGGGCGCCCCCTCCCGGTG
>NZ_JBHVHF010000290.1:0-10174 GCF_042800315.1 Streptomyces sp. NPDC057638 | reverse complement strand
GGAAGCGGACCGACCCCCCGATGGCCGCTTCCCCCGCACCGACGCCCCATACCCGAAGCCCCTGGCCCCCTCACCGGCCGGGGGCTTCGGCTGTCCCGGGGCGGTGGGCTGCCCGAGCCGGCCGTCGTGCTTCGAGCCTTCGGAGGTGAGTGGCCGAGCGAGACGATGCGCGGCTCGGCAGCCGAACGCCGGTGTGGACAGGAAGGGCGCCGGCCTCAGGCGACAGGCATCGACGCGCCTGGATCTCCGCTTTCCGGTCTGGCTCTCCCTGGGGCGCGGCACCTGCCCTCACAGTGAGGTCAGACGCGGACCCACTCGACGGGGCTGCTGCGGCCCAGGGATGCCGCGTGACAGAGCTTCGGAACATGAGAACCGTCAGTGGACGCGATCTTCACCGGCCCCTCCGAGCATGCTGCCGTCGCCACCACGAGCGCGTCCACGACGTTGTCATGGCCGTCCAGACCGGTGTGTTCCAGCAGTTCTGCCGCGCGGTCGGCGATGATCTCGGTTGCGGGAATGACGGTGAGCCGGGAGCGGAGCCAGCGCAGATGCCGCGCGGCCTGTCCCGTGCGGCGGACTTCGGCGATGCTGACGGTGGAGACCGCGGCCGCGTACCCCTCGGCTTCGGCGACCTTGAGCAGCAGGGTCATTCTGCGGTCCTGGTCAGCCAGGAGAGAGAGTGGCTGCGCGTCCAGGATGAGGAGGGCGCGGGGGAAGGCCTGGACTACTCGCCGTGCCATGCGCGGCGGGCCTCCTCGATCTCCTCGGGAGTGAAGGGTCCGTGCTCATCTTCGTACGCCTCGATGATCTCCCTCGTCTTGGTGAGGGCAAGGGCGTGCTCGATGGCGTCGGATACGAAGCGTGAGAAGCCTCGCGCCCCGGTGCGGGCTTCGACTTCGCGGGCGAGCGACCGGGGAATGGTGACCGACTTTTTGACGGTGGTCTCGTCCGGCGGTGCGTGCTCGATAGCCATACCTCCACTATCCCACCAGTAGTAGGACTTCTGTCCAGTCGGAGCGGGCGGCTGGGCCCTTCCTCGCCGTGAGCAGGTCGTGGGGCAGCCGACAACGGGCGGGTCGTGAGACGTCACCCCCCCGTAGAGAGTGGGCAGATCGACCAGGAGGACATCCACCTCGTGCTTCGGCCCGACCCGCCGGGGTGGACACGGTGCGATGGGCGTCTGATGACGCGACCGGACGGACCTCTCAGGGGCGCGACGGAGAAGGGCGGGGTGATCGCCATGCCGCGGCACCACGCACAACACCCCCCTGATCGCGTCTCCGCGGATCAGAGGGGTGTGAGAGCGGTAGCGGAGGGATTTGAACCCTCGGTGACTTGCGCCACACTCGCTTTCGAGGCGAGCTCCTTCGGCCGCTCGGACACGCTACCGGGAGAGAGCTTAGCCCACGGGAGGCCGTGCTCTGAAATCCGGTCCCGTGTACCGGCCCGGGGGTGCCGTCGGCCGTGCGGTCCGGGACGTGTCACCGCCGTACGAGGGAACGCGGGCCTCGCCGTGCGGGACGTGTCACCGCCGTACGAAGCGACGCGGGCCCCGCTGTCCGGGACGTGGTCACCGCCGTCGGCGGAACGCGGGCCCCGCCGCAGGGGACTCGCGCGCGGGTCTCAGCGTTCCCGGAAGAACTCCGTCAGGACCGCCGCGCACTCCTTCTCCAGCACCCCGGCGATCACCTCCGGGCGGTGGTTGAGGCGGCGGTCGCGCACCACGTCCCAGAGGGAGCCGGCCGCGCCCGCCTTCTCGTCCCGCGCGCCGTAGACCACGCGGGCCACCCGGGACTGGGTGATCGCGCCCGCGCACATGGTGCACGGCTCCAGCGTCACGACCAGGGTGCACTCGGCCAGCCGCCAGCCGCCGAGCCGCTCGGCGGCGCGGCGGATGGCCAGGACCTCGGCGTGGGCGGTCGGGTCGCCCGTCAGCTCCCGTTCGTTGTGCCCGGTGGCGAGGGGGACCCCCGCCCCGTCGAGGACGACGGCGCCGACCGGTACATCGCCGGACAGCGCCGCGCGCTCGGACTCCGCCAGGGCCAGGCGCATCGGCGCCTCCCATGGACCCGTCACCGGGTCTCCCGTCGTCGGTGCCGTCACTACCGGACGGTCTCCAGCACATCGCCGGCGCCCAGCGCCTCCGCGATCTCCATCAGTGCGTCGGTCTCCAGCGCCAGCAGCTCCTTATCCGAAAGGCCGAGGTCCCTGAGAATGTCACGGTCGCCGAGTGGTGTGGCCGGCACCGTGTCCTCGCCCGTTTCGTGGTCGTGGTCGTCGTCCCCGTCCGGCTCTCCGTCCTCCGTGCCGTCGAGGTCCAGCGCGTCCAGTTCGTCGAGACCGCCGTCGTCGCGGCCGAGGAGTTCGTTGGTGAGGATCTCCCCGTACGAGGAGCGTGCGGCGGCCGCCGCGTCGGAGACGAAGATCCGGGGGTCCTCCTCACCCTCCACGCGGACGATGGCGAACCAGGAGTCCTCCTGCTCGATGAAGAGGAGGACCGTGTCCTCGTCCGTCGAGGCGTGGCGGGCCAGGTCGGCCAGGTCCGACAGGGTCTCCACATCGTCGAGCTCTGTGTCGCTCGCTTCCCACCCGTCTTGAGTGCGCGCGAGCAGTGCGGCGAAGTACACCGTGACTCTCCCACTGATCAGAGGTGTGACGATTGAACGGCGCGTCCAGCCCCGCCCACTCGGAATCGTGGCAGAAACCCGGGCTTTGCGAGAGGTCTTCCGTCGTTGCGTCGGCCATCAGTTCACCCCGTACACCGGACCGCTACCAGCGGAAGGTCCGCATACGCATCTGCTGGCGCATCCGCGCGGCGCGGGCGCGGCGTGGCTGAACCCGGTCGCGCAGGGCCTTCGCCTCATTCAGCTCACGGAGAAACTGGGCGCGCCGTCTGCGGCGCTCGGAGTCGTGCTCGGACCCGCTCCCGGGCTCGTCGTGCTCGCTCTCCGGGCTCCGCTCGGCGCGCTGTTCGCGCCGGGGCTCCGGCTCATGACGCTCGGGTTCCGGCATCGGGCCACACCACCCCACGGCTGGACGTATGCCTCCACCTTCCCTCCCTGACCGACCTTGATGCGAGCGCGGGCTACTGTTGAGGACATGCGGATCCATGTCGTCGACCACCCGCTGGTGGCGCACAAACTCACCACGCTGCGCGACCGGCGCACCGACTCGCCGACCTTCCGTCGCCTCGCCGACGAGCTGGTCACCCTGCTCGCCTACGAGGCGACCCGCGATGTGCGCACCGAGCAGGTGGACATCGAGACCCCGGTGACGCGCACGGCCGGGGTGAAGCTCTCCCATCCCCGCCCCCTGGTGGTCCCGATCCTGCGGGCCGGTCTCGGCATGCTCGACGGCATGGTGCGGCTGCTGCCCACGGCCGAGGTCGGCTTCCTGGGCATGATCCGCAACGAGGAGACGCTGGAGGCGTCGACCTACGCCACGCGGATGCCCGAGGACCTCTCCGGCCGTCAGGTCTATGTCCTCGACCCGATGCTGGCCACCGGCGGGACCCTGGTCGCCGCGATCCGTGAGCTGATCGAGCGCGGTGCGGACGATGTCACGGCGGTCGTGCTGCTGGCGGCGCCCGAGGGTGTCGCGGTGATGGAGCGCGAGCTGGCCGACGCCCCGGTGACGGTGGTCACCGCCGCTGTCGACGAGCGGCTCAACGAGCACGGCTACATCGTCCCGGGCCTCGGCGACGCGGGCGACCGCATGTACGGCGCCGCGGAGTAGTACCCCCCTTATCTTGTGATGTCCCGGGCCGCCTTCCGTTCCGTACGGAGGCGGCCCGAGGCATGCGCGGAGGTTCTACGGCCTCAGCACCGGCTCTTGTCCGCCGGTACGGGCCGGGCCAGCGCGGCCAGCGCCTGGTCCGCCAGCGGCTTGGGCGCCAGAGTGGTGAACGCGGTCCCGAGGATCAGGTCCACATCCGCGGTTCTGCGGGTGTCCGTCCGGGGGGTCGTGCCCTTCACCTGCGTACCGAGGACGAGGAAGGGGCCCTTCGCGGCCGTCGGGGCGCCGAGCAGCACACCTACTCCGGCGACCTTCTTGTCGTAGGCGGCGGGGGCGTTGCCGACCTGGCCGATGGCGAAGCCGCGGCGGCGCAGCTCGTCGGCGGCGGCCTTGGCGAGGCCACCGCGCGGGGTGGCGTTGTAGACGTTCACCGTGATCTGGCCGGGCCGCAGGGAGAGCACGGGCGCCACCGCGGTGGCCCGCTGGCAGGCGGTGGCGCGGGCGGCGGTGGCGCGGCGGTCGCCGTCCCCGGCGAAGACATCGATGAGCTGCGTGGTTCCCCAGCCCGCCAGCCCCAGCGCGAGGACGGCGGCGATGGCCGCGGTGATGATCCTGCGGCGGTTGCTCGGGCGTCGCATCCGGGGGTAGGTCTGGCCCGTCACGCGGTACTTGCCGCCCATCCCGGGGGGCGTGAGCATGCTCATGTGCGCAGCGTAGTGCCGTCCAACGGACCTGCCTACAAGATGATCAACCGATTGCGCCCGTACGGACCCGTAATGAGCTCGAAAGGGTCAGTCCCGCCGGAAACGACTCACGCGAGCGGCCGAGCGGGTTGGGAGAGGGGGCCGGGAGTGGTGCCCGGGGAGTCAGCTCAGTTCGAGGACGCGGGCGTGCAGTACCTGGCGTTGCTGGAGGGCCGCGCGCACCGCGCGGTGCAGTCCGTCCTCCAGATAGAGGTCGCCCTGCCACTTCACGACATGGGCGAAGAGGTCGCCGTAGAACGTCGAGTCCTCGGCGAGGAGGGTTTCGAGGTCGAGCTGGCCCTTGGTGGTCACGAGCTGATCGAGGCGGACCGGGCGCGGCGCGACGTCCGCCCACTGCCGGGTGCTTTCCCGGCCATGGTCGGGGTAAGGCCGTCCGTTGCCGATGCGCTTGAAGATCACACGGAAAGCCTACCGGGCAAGCGCCTCCGGGCGCAGCCATGGCGGCCGAGTGCGATCCTGGGCAAAAGCCATCAGAACCGAACAACAGGGGTTGCACATGGCCGGGAGCATGCCCCCGCCCGCGCGGGAAATCGCCACCGGCTACACCTTCGCCGGGCCCGCCGTGGACATGGGGGCCCTGCTGTGGGAAGGCGCCCCGCTGGCCGAGGCCCCCGTCCGGATCCCCCTGTCCATGCTCAACCGCCATGGTCTGGTCGCCGGGGCGACCGGCACCGGCAAGACCAAAACGCTCCAGCTGATCGCCGAGCAACTCTCCACCGCCGGGGTCCCGGTCTTCCTCGCCGACATCAAGGGGGACCTCTCCGGGATCGCCGCGCCGGGCACGGAGAGTGACCGGGTACGGGAGCGGGCCACCCAGGTCGGCCAGGAGTGGGCGCCCGAGGGCTTCCCCACCGCCTTCTACGGTCTCGGCGGGATCGGGCCCGGCATCCCCATCCGGGCGACCGTCACCGACTTCGGCCCGGTGCTGCTCGCCAAGGTGCTCCAGCTCAACACCGTGCAGGAGCAGTCCCTCGGCCTGGTCTTCCACTATGCCGACGCCAAGGGCCTGGAGCTGGTGGACCTCAAGGACCTGCGGGCGGTGGTCGCCTTCCTCGTCTCCGACGAGGGCCGGACGGAGCTGAAGGGGATCGGCGGCCTCTCCGCCGCCACCGCCGGGGTCATCCTGCGCGCGCTCACCGCCTTCGAGCAGGAGGGCAACGGCCCCTTCTTCGGGGAGCCGGAGTTCGACACCGCCGAACTGCTGCGGACGGCGCCGGACGGGCGCGGGACCGTCTCCGTACTGGAACTGGCGGCGGTACGGGAGCGGCCCCGGCTCTTCTCGACCTTTCTGATGTGGCTGCTGGCCGATCTCTTCCACGATCTGCCGGAGGTCGGCGATCTGGAGCGGCCGAAGCTGGTCTTCTTCCTGGACGAGGCCCACCTGCTGTTCACGGGCGCGACAACCGCCTTCCTGGAGTCCATCACCCAGACCGTCCGGCTGATTCGCTCAAAAGGGGTCGGGGTCTTCTTCGTGACCCAGACGCCGAGGGATGTGCCCGCCGCGGTGCTGGGACAGCTCGGCAACCGGGTCCAGCACGCCCTGCGCGCTTTCACCCCGGAGGACGCCACCGCGCTGAAGGCGACCGTGCGCACCTTCCCCCGGTCGGCCTATGACCTGGAGGAGGTCCTGACCACGCTGGGCACGGGCGAGGCCGTGGTCACCGTGCTCAGTGAGAACGGCGCGCCCACGCCGGTCGCCGCCACCCGGCTGGGCGCTCCGCGCTCGCTGATGGCGCCGGTCGACGCCGCGACGCTGGCCGCCGCGGTGAGCGCCTCGCCGTCGTACGCCCGTTACGCACAGGCGGTGGACCGCGAGTCGGCGTACGAGCGGCTGACCGCGCCCGCTCCGCCGCCCGCACCTGATGCGCCGTCGGGTACGGAGCCTTCCGGCGCCGGTACGGGATCTTCCGGCGTCGGTACGGGATCTTCCGTGGGGGGTACGGGACCTTCCGTACCGGCTCCGGAGGGGCGGGCGGGGCAGGATCGCACCCTGGTGGAGCAGGTCGTCGACAGCGGGGTCTTCCGGTCGCTGGCCCGCTCGGTCGGCACCCAGATCGGGCGGGAGATCACCCGGTCCCTCTTCGGCACCACGCGCCGCCGCCGCTGACGTCCCGTCCGCACGCCGAAGGGCCGGGCCCGGCGCTGTGCGCGCCCGGCCCGGCCCCGGTGGAGGTGGGGATCAGCGGGTGGGGTGGGTGTGGCCCGGCCGCAGATTGCCGTTGCCCTTGTTCTTGCCGGAGCTGAGGGCGGGGGCCACCGGCTTCGTCAGCGAGCTGATGTCATGGGCGTAGGTGCCCGTCGCGTTGGCGATGATCCCGATGTTCACGCCGAACGCCTTCAGATTGACGTTGTTGATGTCATCGCCACGGGAGTGGTAGTTCGGGTCGTACGACTGACCCGCCGTACCACCGAACTTCGCCGCCTGGGCGGCCGTCTTGACGCCCTCGGCGCCGGTGAAGGTGCCGCCGGAGGGGATGCCGACCTCGATGAACGGCCCGTAGTCGGAGCGCCCGGAGAAGTCCGTGCCCTCGTGCGGGATGTTCTTGCGGTCCAGGTAGGAGGTGATGTCACGCTCCAGCTGGGCCGAGCCCTGGGGGCCGGGGCCCGCGCCGACACCGTCGGAGTTGTCGCCGTCGTAGACGAACAGTCCGTAGTTGGGCGAGGCGATCATGTCGAAGTTGAGGTAGAGCTTGATCTCCTTCTTGCCCACCCCGGTCAGCCCGTTGACATAGGCCTTCGAGCCCAGCAGACCGGCCTCCTCCGCCGACCACCAGGCGAAGCGGACCTTGTTGGCGGGGCGCTTCTCCGCCTTGGCCAGCTCCTGGGCGACCTCCAGCAGACCGGCGGAGCCGGAGCCGTTGTCGTTGATGCCCGGGCCCTCGTGGACGCCGTCGAGGTGGGCGCCGAGTACCACGGTGTTGGCGGCGTTGCCGTGGCGCGTCTCCGCGATCACGTTGTGGGTGGTGCGGTTCTGCTGGAGCTGGCGGATCTCGAAGCCGACGCTGACCGGCCCGGCGGCCGCCTGGCCGACCAGCTTCTCGCCGTCGGCCTGGCTGATGCCGCCGACCGGGATCCGGCCCGCGGCGGGGTCGCTGAGGGTGCCGCCCATCGAGCCGGCCACGTTGTTGTAGATGATGGCGCCGATCGCGCCCGCGTCGGCCGCGGCGGCCTGCTTGATGGCGAAGGTGCAGCCACCGCGCTTGATCAGCGCGATCTTGCCCGCGTAGCCGCCCGCCGCGTAGTCCGCGGCCTCGCAGCCGGTGGTGTCGTCGGCGGGCACGGTGGCCACCTCGGCGGTGACCCCGCCGACCGGGGTCGACCTGGTGTAGGTCAGCGCGTTGATGACGACATCCCGGGGCTCCGGGGAGTTGACCCGCAGCCGCTGGGCGAGCGTCTCGGTGTAGAGGAACTGGAACGGCTCGTACCGGACATCGAGACCGGTCTTCTTCAGCTCCGAGAAGACATACGCGGCCGAGGCGTCATAACCCAGCGTGCCCGCGGCGCGGTTGCCGCTCGGGCCGGTCTCGGCTATGCGCTGGAACTGCTTGAGATGCTTGTAGGCGTCTTTCACGGACGCCTTGGCGACCAGCTTCTCGGCCAGCTCCGAGGCGTCGTCCCCGGGGCTCTTGGCGGTGGAGGGGGAGGCCGAGGCCAGCAGGAGCGGGGTTGCCAGTGCGGCGGCGGCCAGGGCGGCCACGGCTCTGCGACGGGTTGCCTTCACAGAGTTCCTTCCCGGAGGGGTGCGGTTGAGTTGAGGGGACGTTAACGACCGGGACACCCGGATGGGAACGCCTGTGCCTCAACTCACGTCTCCCTGCCATCTCCCCGTAAAAGAGGAATGGGTTAATCCCCTTCAGGCGGTTATTTTTCAGCCATTCTTGGCTTCTTTTGCGGCTCGCTTCAGCTCTTGCTTGTGGGCCCGGACCTTGGCCAGCGATTCGGGTCCGGTGATATCGGCCGCCGAGCGATAGGAGCCCTCCTCGCCATAGGCGCCCGCGGCTTCGCGCCAGTTCCGGGGCCTTACGCCGTACTGCTTGCCCAGCAGCGCCAGAAAGATCTTCGCCTTCTGCTCCCCGAAGCCGGGCAGGGCCTTCAGCCGGGTCAGCAGGGCGTGGCCGTCGTCGACATCCCGCCAGACGGCGCTCGCGTCACCGTCGTACTCATCCACCAGGAAACGGCAGAGCGCCTGGACGCGCTGGGCCATGCTGCCCGGGTAGCGGTGGACGGCGGGCTTCTCCTTGAGCAGCTCCGCGAAGGCGTCGGGGTCGTAGGCGGCGATCTCGTCGGCGTCGAGATCGTCGCGGCCCATGCGCTGGGCGATGGTGTGGGGGCCCGCGAAGGCCCACTCCATCGGGACCTGCTGGTCAAGGAGCATGCCCACCAGGGCGGCGAGGGGGCTGCGGCCGAGGAGGGCGTCCGCGTCGGCCTGCTGGGCGAGATGGATCGTGGGGGTCATACCCCCGATGATCACCCGGCCCCGGGCGCCCCGCCAGTGAACGGCGTAGGCGCCCGGGGCCGGGCGCTGGTGTGTGTGGGGGCACGGGGTGGAGGGGTCGGCCCGACGGCTCCGGCGGTGGGGTGGAGGGGTCAGCCCGTGGGGGGCGGCGGTGGGGTGGAGGGGTCAGCCCGTGATGTAGGTGGTGCCGAGGACGTTCAGATTCTCCAGAACGTCCTCCATCGGGTCGTCGACCTGCCCGGTCGAGATCAGCGCCACCCGGTGGCCGTTGTGCGCGTTCTCGTTGGTCTCGTCGGCCGCCGCGCTGGTGGCGCTGGTCAGGGGGAGGACCGACGCCAGTGCCGTGATCCCGAGGATCACCAGGGGGAGTCGGGGCCTCGTGTGGGGTGTGCGGGGCGTGCTCGTCGTGTCCGTCGTGTTCTTCCGGGGCTGGCGGTTGTTCCCGCTGCTCCCGTTCCGGCTGGTCCTCCGGCTCTGTCCGCTCTGACTGGCCTGACTGCCCTGCGCCATCTGCTCGCCCGTCTGCTCGTCGGCTTGCCCACTGATGGGTGTATCCATCCGCCCGGTCCGCGGGACACGGCCTCGGGGACCGGACGGTGGACATTCACCCGGTTGGCCTAACGACGGGCGGTGGTCGGGGTCACGTGACGGGGTGAGGCCGGTCAGGCGGGTGCGGGGGCGTAGATGACCGTGCTGCTCTCACAGCCGTTGTCGGCGAAGATCTTCAACGTCTCGATCTCGTCCTTGTCGACGGAGAGTCCCCAGCGGAGCTTGGTCCCGGTCCACTCCGCGATGTAACGGCATTCCCTGCCCCCGGAGAGCGGCAGCCAGCCGTTGACGTCCTGGCCCCGGTTCCAGTGCGGGAAGGCGGAGGCCGAGTATCCGGCGTTCTCCTCGGGGACCTCCGTGAGCCGGGAGATGGCGTCCTCCAGTTGGAGCACCACGTGGGGCACCGCTGTGGCGGGCGCGGGGGCTGAGGTCAGCAGGGGAACGAGAGCCAGGGGGAGCGCGGCGAGGGCGCGGGCGAAGTGATGGGGCATAGGGAGGTGGATAGCGCGCCCCGACCGGGGAGTGGGGGGTGTGGCGCCGACCTGTCACTCGTAGGGAGGCGCGGGGGCGGCCGTGTCACTGGGCGGATGTTCGAGCCGGTGGGGTCTGTTCGTATCTCTGAACGTGTGGTGTCGCGGGTGGGGGCGGTGGGCCCTGGTGGCGGGGGGAG
>NZ_JBHVHF010000289.1:0-10430 GCF_042800315.1 Streptomyces sp. NPDC057638 | reverse complement strand
CTCCAGGACTCCGGGCCACCGGGTGTCTCGGGTGACCGGGAGGTTCGGCCGGTCAGACCCGTCCGCCGACGGTACGGCGGCGCCTGGCGATGAAGACCACCGCGCCGACGGTCGCGACGCCGACCAGTCCGGCGCCGACGGCCGTCTCGGTGGTGCTGGGTCCGGCGGAGCCGCCGAGACCGCCGAGCGCGCCCCGGCCCCGCACGACCCGGAAGTGGGCGCCGCCCACCGACGGGTTGCCGTGGCAGCGGACGGCCAGGTTGTAGTGGCCGGGCGAGGTGCGGTCATGGATCCGGGCGAGCGCGGAGGAGGTGTTCCCGCCGCCCCGGCCACCGACGCCCTCACGCCCGTCGCCACCGCCCGCCCCGCCCTCGCGTCCATCGCCACCGCCCACGCCGCCCTTGTTGTCACCGTGGCCGCCGTTCCCGCCCGCCCGGTTGTCGCCCCGGCCGTCGCCGCCACCGGCACCACCGCCGCGTCCGTCGCCGCCGACACCGCCGTCGACCCGGCCCGGGGCGACGCCGACCGGCGGGAAGGCGTTCGAGGTGATCGTGCCGCCACGGTTGCAGCCGTGGACGGTGATGGTGAGGATGCCGCCCTGGTGGACGGCGCGCGGATGGACGGAGACATGGATCGGACCCTGGTCCTGGCCACCACCACCCGCGGCGGCCAGCGGGGCGGAGAGCCCGACGGCCGCGCACGCGGCGATGGCCGCGGCGAGAGCGCGTGAAACACGCATCGTGAACCTCCAGCGGAGGACGCACCGAAGCGGCGCTCCGGGTAGTTCGACGAGTACGTCCTCCATGACGAACCCTCACCGGGGCTGACATTCCTCGCATGTCGACAGGGGGCCACCCGGGGGCCACCACCCACCCGCGACACGCCGGAGCTGTCTGACGGAGCCGCAGGTCATGGGCGGGGTGACGGGGATTTTCCGCGCGCTGACACGGATGGCCCACCAGGAGTGGCGACACCACCCGTTCGCTCCTCCCTCCTCGCCGCCTCCCCCGTGCTCACTTAGCGTGCCCACGTGATGCCCGCGACGACGGCCTGACGACCACCGAAGCGGTACGGAGACCGAAGACCACTCAAGGCTGAGGACTGAGGAGAACGATGGGCGACGAGTTCAGTGGGGCGCGCCGACGCCGACCCTCGCCCTGGGGCGCCCTGGCGCTGGTCATGCTCACCGGGATCGCCCTGATGAAGAACGGCGTCGATGTCTCCCTCGGCCCACCCCAGCCCGCCGCCGCCGCGTCGCTCGACCGCGTGCCCGGTGAGACCTTCACCCCGCTGGTGCCCCCGAGGGCGATGGCCTTCGCCCTCCCGGACCGCGTCCGGATCGACCGGCTCGACATCGACGCCCCCCTGATGGACGTCGAACTCGACGCCGACGGCTGGATCGAGGCCCCGCCCGCCCGCGACGCCCATCTCGCGGGCTGGTACCAGAACGGCATCTCCCCCGGTCAGCGCGGTACCGCCGTCATCTCCGGCCATGTCGACAACCACGCGGGCCCGGCCGTCTTCTTCGGCCTCGGGACACTGCGGAAGGACGACCGGATCGAAGTGCCCCGGCTCGACGGCACAACAGCGGTCTTCGAGGTGTACGGAGTGGAGGTGTACGACAAGAACGACGTCCCCGCAGCCCAGGTGTACGGCGACACGGGCTACGCCGAACTCCGCGTGATGACCTGCGGCGGCCGCTACACCCGCGCCGACGGCTACACCGGCAACGTGGTGGTCTTCGCCCGCCTGGTCGCGACGCGCTGAGCGCTCCTGGAGGGGCCCTAACCTGCCCGGTGGTCGGTGTCCATGTGTCGACGGAGCAGGACGCGGCAGTCGGTCGCCCGGGAGTGGTCGTAGGCGATACGGGCGGCGCGCTCGGCGGCGACGAGGTCGTCGCAGGTCTGGCAGGTAGGGGGCTGCTGTTCGTTCACGGCTGGTTCCTTTGCTGCTGGGCGCGGAGGATGCGGGCGGCGCGTACATCGCGTACGGGCACGTCCCAGCGGGTCAGTTGCTTCTTCAGCCAGGCGTCACTCACACCGAACTCGGCGGCGAGGGCCTTGAGGGTCTCGCCCGCGCGGTAGCGGGCGATCACCGTCGTCTTGTTGGTGTGGACGTGGTCGCGTCCGGTGGCGGGCACGGGTCATCTCCTCGTGCGGTGCAAGTGGAAGTACGGCTGGATGTACATACAGGACGCGGGCGGGGCGGGGGATGATCGCCAGGGTGTAGCGATCGGGTCCGTCCGGGATCACGACCGAGACGGCCACGCCCTGATCGAGTCGGGCCCGCGCGGCCTGCTCTTCGGCGGGGTCGGTGGCCCACACCCGTATCTCGGTAGGAGCGTCGGGGACGGGTACGCAGTCGCAGCGGGTCGCCCAAGGCGCCCGATCCGGGTCGGGGTCGAGACCGTTGGCGAGCCGCAGGGCCTGCTTTCGCAGCCAGGTCAGGGCAATGTCCTGCGAGCGGGTCCGCAGAGTGTCGAGAACGTACGGAACGACCTCACCCGACCCATAGACCGGACCCTCCGCCAGGACGCGGCAAAGGTAAGCGACGGGCGGGCCGTTCACGGCGTGGGGTCTTCGCCCGTGCCCGCGCATAGTGGGCAGGCGCACGGCGGGTAGGCGGAGGAGTAGCACGGTTCCAGGGGCAGGAGTGGCCCTTCCCCATCACCCACCACGATCTCCGGGGCGATGGGCTCCCGTTTTCCGTTGGCGGAGACCCGGTACACCTTCATGGTCATCACTGGGCACGCTCCCGCTGGGTCGGTGACGCGCGGCGGTCTGGTCGCGCGTTGCCGCATGCTGGTCCGCTCGTCGTGGACAGCGAAACGGGCTCCTCCTGGCCTTCTGCGCCCTGAACTGACTCAGTGTGGTCGTGAGGTGGACTTCTTGGTCTTGGGGTCCCAGAGCGATCAGTCGTGCGTCACCATCGGATCTGTCCGGATCAGGTCGATGTGGGAGGTTCCGTGGCTGAGCTGACGGTCTTTGGGGCACTGCTCAGGAAGCAGGGCCGGAGCTATGCGCGGTTCACGCGGGAGTATGTGGCCGCCGCTGGCGCCCTGGGGCTGGACGCCGTGCCGCCCCAGCGTCGGCAGTTCGACCGGTGGCGGATCGTGGGCCGGGTGAAGACCATGCCCCGGGACGACGCCCGCCAGGTCCTGGAGCATCTGTTCCCCGGCTACACGGCTCAGGTACTCCTCGTGCCCGCCGACTCACCGCAGGCGGCGTTATGCGAAGGGCGGGGTGACAGCCACGGACCCGAGGCGACAGAGGAGGAGGACGTGAACCGACGCAACGCGCTGGCACTGATCGGTGTGGGGGCCGGGCTGCTCGCACCAGCGGCCCTGGAGTTCATGGAGGCGTCGCGCAAGCGCATGGATGAGGCTCTGGAGGCGTCGCCGATCGGGGCCCTCACCTTGGAGCGCTGGGAGGCTGCGGCGCAGGACTACGCCCGCGCTTACCAGTCGTTGCCGCCCCAGGCGCTGTTGGCGGACCTGCTGGGTGACATCGCTGAGGTGCGCGGGCTGTTGGAGGAACGGCAGCCGATACGGCACCGCCGACGCCTGTGCCGTATCACCGCCCAGCTCTCCGCGCTCGCTGGAATCTTCACATCGGCGCTGGGGGCGCACCGGGAGGCCCGGGGTTGGTTCCACACCGGTCGGCTGGCAGCCGCAGAGGCCGGGGACACCCATCTGGAAGGCACGCTGGCCGTGCGGTCGGCCATCGTCTCTCTGTACTACGGAACCCCTTCGGCCGCTCGCGCGGAGGCGACCCGGGCCCGTCACCACATCGGCTCCATCGTGGGTCCCGCCTCGGTCCGCGCCCTGGTCGTGGAAGCCCGCGCGCTCGCCCGGATGGGCCGGGGTACCGAGGCTCTTCCGCTCCTGCGAAGGGCGGAGGAGATGTTCGGGCAACTCAGCGAGGACGACCGCAACGACATCGCCCTCGGCTACACCGAGCGCCAGTTCCTCTTCCACGTCGGCAATGCCTGGACCCATCTCGGCCGGGTGGAGGAGGCGTGGAAGGTCCAGCGCCGGGCCTTGGACGCCTATGCACCCACGGAGTACCTGGATCCCACGCTGATCCGTCTCGACCGGGCCACCGCCCTGGTACGGGGCGGCGAGGTGGAGGAGGCGTACCGAACGGCCAGCGGAGCCCTCCAGGCTCTCCCGCGTGAGCACCGTACGGGGATGGTCGTCCGGTACGCGGAGAACTTCGGCGCGCTCGCCTCCCGGCATCGGCTCCCGGCCGGTCGGGCGTTCGCGGAGCTACTGCGCTCCTGAGGCGACCGGGTTGGACAGGGTGCCGATTCCGGTGACGGAGACCTCCACGGTGTCCCCCGGCACGACCGGTCCCACCCCGGCCGGGGTCCCGGTGAGGATGACGTCTCCGGCCTCCAGGGTGACGGCGGCGCTGATGTACTCGATCAGACGGGCCACCGGGGAGAGCAGCAGGTCCGTACGCGCGTGCTGGCGCCGCTCGCCGTTGACATGGCAGGCGATCTCCAGATCGGTGGGGTCCAGCCCGGTGGTGATCCAGGGGCCGAGCGGACAGAAGGTGTCGAACGCCTTCGCCCACGACGGTTGCCCGTCCGCCTTCTGGATGTCCCGCGCGGTCACGTCGTTCGCGCAGGTGTAGCCGAAGACATGGGAGAGCGCGTCCGCCGCCGTCACGGCCCGGGTGGTACGGCCGATGACCACGGCCAGTTCGGCCTCGTACTCGACCTGCCGGGACTGGGCCGGATAGCGGATCGGCTCCCCGGGCCCGATCACTGCGGACGGAGGCTTGAAGAAGAGCCGGGGCACGGCTGGAGTCCCCATCCCCATCTCCGCGATGTGATCCGCGTAGTTCCGGCCCACGGCCACGATCTTCCCCGGCAGTACGGGCGCGAGGAGCCGCACCTCAGCCGAGGGAACCGTCTGCCCGGTGAGCCCGACTGGTCCCCGAACAGGGTCACCATCCAGCAGCACCACCGTTTCATCACCATCGGAGCAATCCAACCGACCATGGTGGACGGCGCCTCGCCAGGCGAAGCGGGCAAACCTCAGTCCCTTCATGCTCGGGATCGTAGGCACACCTCGGCACCAGGGAAAGAAGCCACCGGCGCTCCCGAGCCGACGTCCGGGCTCGACCCGGCCGGGTGGCAGCTCGGCCTCGCCACACCGGACGCCCGACACGGCCAACCGGTCCGGCCGACCGTCCCCTATCCCCGGATGCCAGCCCCTAGGGTGGGGGCACCTGGACGGAAGGACGGTGACGATCCCTTGCAGCGACGCAGGTTGCTCGCGGGCATGACCGCCGCAGCAGCAGCGGTCGGAACGCCGCTGCTCGGAACCGGAGCCGCGGAGGCGGACGAGGTCCTTCTCGGCGAACTGCTCACCGCACGGCTTCGGGACGCCATGCTCGGCCTGGGCACGGCCACCACCGCGCTGTCCCCCGGGGCCCTGGCCACCGACGTCACCCACGCGGTCGCGGACTTCGACGCCTGCCGCTACGCCTCCCTCGCCGTGCGCCTGCCGCGCGTCATCCGTGCCGGACACACCCTCACCGCTGCCGACGGCACACGCAGCGGCTACCGGCTTCTGGCCCGGAGCTATCTGCTCGCCACGCGCATGCTCGTCAAACTCGACGAACAGCAGCTCGGCTGGATGGCCGCCGACCGTGCCCGCCAGGCCGCCGACGCCGCCCAGGATCCCGTTCAGGCCGCCGAGTCCGCGCGTCAGCTCGCCGTCCTCGCCCGCCGAGCCGGATGGCACGACGAGGCACTGTCGATCGCGCTGTCGGCAGCCGACGACCGGGATCTCCGCAACGCGGGCCGGGCCGGGAACGCGCTCCGGGGACTCCTCGTCCAGAGTGCCGCCTACACCGCGGCCCGGGGTGGAGACCGCGAGGGAATGCGCGAACTCACCGACGAAGCCGCCGCCATCGCCGGAGAACTCGATACCAGCGCCACCCCGCCGTCCGACCACGCGGCTTTCGGCCCTCTGACAGTGCGACTCCACCGGATCAGCGCCGAGAATCATGCGGGTGATCCACTCGCCGCGCTCGATGCCGCACGTACCATCCCGCTCAGGGCCCTCCCCAGCATCGAACGCCGCTCCCGAGCCCTGAGCGACATCGCCCACACGTACCACCGCCTCGGCCGCCGCACCGACTGCCTCCGCACCCTCCTCGCCGCAGAACACTGCGCTCCCGAGGAGGCTCGCACCCGCCCTGCGACCAGGGCCCTCATCGCCGAATTGCTGGTCTCTGGATCCACAACGACGGACCTGCGCGGCCTCGCCGGTCGCAGTGGCCTCCTCTGAGGCTGTGCGGCGTCGGGCCCGTGGGCCCTGATGGCGTGCCTGCTGAAGTTCGCCCGCCTGGCCGCGACGCGCTGAGCACTCCTGGAGGGGTCCTAACCTGCCCGGTGGTCGGTGTCCATGTGGCGGCGGAGCAGGACGCGGCAGTCGGTCGCCCGGGAGTGGTCGTAGGAGATACGGGCGGCGCGCTCGGCGGCGACGAGGTCGTCGCAGGTCTGGCAGGTGGGGGGCTGCTGTTCGTTCACGGCTGGTTCCTTTGCTGCTGGGCGCGGAGGATGCGGGCGGCGCGTACATCGCGTACGGGCACGTCCCAGCGGGTCAGTTGCTTCTTCAGCCAGGCGTCACTCACACCGAACTCGGCGGCGAGGGCCTTGAGGGTCTCGCCAGCGCGGTAGCGGGTGATGATGCTTGCGCGTGTGGCGAGGACGTGGTCACGTCCGGTGCGGGGCACGGGTTCACCTCGTGGTGGAAAGGCGTGGAGGGCGAGGAAGGGCTGGATGTACAGGACACGGGCGGGGCGGGGGATGATCGCCAGGGTGTAGCGATCGGGTCCGTCCGGGATGACGACGGAGACGGCCACGCCCTGATCGAGCCGGGCCCGCGCGGCGTGGTCCTCGGCGGGATCCGTGGCCCACACCCGTATCTCGGTAGGAGCGTCGGGGACGGGTACGCAGTCGCAGCGGGTCGCCCAAGGCGCCCGATCCGGGTCGGGGTCGAGACCGTTGGCGAGCCGCAGGGCCTGCTTTCGCAGCCACGTCAGGGCGATGTCCTGCGAGCGGGTCCGCAGAGTGTCGAGAACGTACGGAACGACCTCACCCGACCCATAGACCGGACCCTCCGCCAGGACGCGACAGAGGTACGCGACGGGTGGCCCGCTCACGCGCGGGTCCCCCTATCCGGTTCTGGCGGGCTCGTGTGTTCTGGTGGCTCGTGTGAGGCACAGACGATCTCGAATCGGGCCCAAACGATTTTGCCTGTGGGCAGGTGGCCGTCGACACCCCAGACGTCGGAGAGTGCGGCGACCAGGTGGAGCCCCCGTCCGCTGATGGCATTCTCGGACGGGAGCCGGAGCGTGGGCCAGCGAGGGTCGCCGTCCTGTACTTCGAGCCGGACGCTGTGGTTATCGGAGGTGAGACGGATGACGAACTCGTGTCCGTCACCGTGCAGGACGGCGTTACTCGCCAGTTCGGAAACGCTCAGCCGAATGTCGTCCGTCAAGGACTCCAGGCCCCAGCGCAGGAGGGCTTTAGCGGTGAATTCGCGGGCCAGTCCGACGGAGGTAGGAGAGGAGGTGAAGGCTCTTTCGTCGGTCCTGAGCCGCTGAGCCGGGATCATGTCTCCGCCTCCAGAGCTGTGGCGGTTTCGAGTACGTCGAGGGTGGCAGAGTGGCCACCTGGCTGATGGGAGGGCTTGGTGGCGCAGCGGATCAACAGCAGCCGGGCTCCGCTGGCGTTGATGCGCTTGATCCGTGCGGCTGCGGTGGTCTTGGTGCCGAGATGGGACGCGGAGGGCAGTACCACGCCGTAGGTGCCGGGGAGTGCCAGGACGTCCATTAGTCCCGTGAACGCCGCCGACTCGGCAGGTCCGGTGTCCTCGGCGAAGAGTCCGGACAGGGTCAGTTCGTGCTGGCGACAGTAGTCGGTGAGCGCTGTTTCCAGCGCTATCTTCCGGGCGCCGGAGACTCTCACTAGCCGGAGAAAGCCGAAGACGACGGGGCCGCTGACCTGACGAGACTCAGTGAGGGGTTCCATGGGATATCCGTCCGAGAACGTGGGGAGTGGTGGCCTGGCCGCCCCGAGGACGCCGGGATCCGGCCCGCATGCTGAATCGTCCTCGCCGAGCCCTCGGGGAGAAATGACCCTCTGTGGTACTTCCGTTGCACTTCCGTCCCTCCGGGAGGGGCGACCGTGGTTGCATGACGTTCCAGAAGGGAGTGACGCATGGCGACCGTGCACCACTGGACGGGTGTGGAAGCCCGTGCCTTGCGTCTCGCGCTGCGGATGAGCGTGCGTGGGTTCGCTGACCACCTTGGTGTCGCGGTGCGCACCATCTCGAAGTGGGAGCGTCTCCTTGCCTCGACCGCACCCCGGCCAGACACCCAGGCGATCTTGGATACCGCGCTCGCCAGAAGTGACGCTGCCGTACACCTGCGGTTTGAGACGTTTCTATCCGAAGCATCACGGCCCACTGAGGGCCAGCACCGCCGTGTCACGGCCGCAGGCCCGCGGGCCTGGGAGTACGAGTCATGGTCCGACGATCTGGAACGAGCCGTCGTCGCCCTCAACCAGCAGAACTTCGCGTTCGCAGACCACCTGTTAGGCCGGTGGCTGCCCCGGTTCCCATCAAAGGAGCTGGACGACAAAGGGCTGTATCTCCTCGCCCGCTCCACCGCGCTACTGGGTGACCTCAGACGAGATCAGGGGGCTGTCATCGGGCCGCTCTCGGCCCACCAGGCCTATACGGGAGCCCGCTCGATCTTCACCCAGCTCGGCATCCCCCGCCGTGTCGCCCAGCTCGATCTCTCCCTCGCGGTCGTGACGGAGATGTCCGGCAGTCTGGAAACCGCGGCCCGCAACTACGAACAGCTCGCGATCGATGACCGGCTCGGCCTCCGGGACCGAGCCCGAGCGATGCTGTGGGTCGGAACCGCACTGAGCAAAGACGGCAACCACGACTACGCGGCTCGCGTCATGCTGGCGGCGACCAGGAACTTCGAAGACCTCACCGAACCGGAGGACTGGTCGGTCGCCCACCAGAAGCTCGCCCTCGCCCACCGGGGCTCCGGCAACCTCACACACGCCTTGCAATGCATCACCATCGCGCAGAACACCGGCATCACCGAGTCACCCATGCAATGCGTCCGGCTCAACACCGCTTACGGCCACATCCTGCTGTCAGACCCGGCAACCGTCGATGATGGAGTCCGCAAGCTCGACCAGGCAGCGAGACTGGCGGCCGAGTACAGCCTCAGCCACCAGCTCCGCAGCATCGAGAGCATCCGGACCACGATCCCCAGGGCATCAGACTCCCCGGGGCGGTGACCAGGGAGAAGCACATGACCACGCACCACCTCCAGACCCTCACCGACACCCAGCGCCACCATGCCCGTCTGCTCTGGGACTTCCACCAGATGGGGCACCAAGCCCGGCCCGTCGACGTCGCCATCGGACTCGGCAGCCATGATCTGGGCGTCGCCGGACACTGCGCACAGCTGTACCGGGCCGGGCTCTTCCCCACCCTCGTGTTCTCCGGCGGCAACAGCCCCACCACCCGTGCCCGCTTCCCGCGCGGCGAGGCCGTCCACTACCGCGAGCACGCCCTCACCCTCGGCGTCCCCGACAGCGCGATCCTGGTCGAACCCCACGCCACCAACACCGGCCAGAACATCACCCGCTCCCGCCAACTCCTCACCGAAGCCGGGATCCACCCAGGCACCCTGCTCCTGGTCTCCAAGCCCTACATGGAGCGCCGCTCCTACGCCACCGCCCGCAAGCTCTGGCCCGAAGCCGAGATCATCTGCGCCTCCGAACCCCTCGAACTGGACGACTACCTCAAAGCCATCGGCGATGACCGGCTCGTCCTCGACATGCTCGTCGGCGACCTCCAGCGACTCATCGAGTATCCGAAACGAGGCTTCGCCATCACCCAGGACATCCCCGACGACATCCACTCCGCGTACGAATCACTCATCACCGACGGCTTCACCAGCCGACTCATCACCCCCTGAATCACCCTGCGTCCTACTCCGAGCGAGGTGCACCAGCTCGCGCCCTCGCCTCCCGGAGACGCCCGGACCACGAGGAGGTGACGCTCCCGCCACGCCCCGGCCGACACACTGCGCCTGGAGTGTCCAGCGGACACCACCCGACCGCCCGGCACCATCCCTGCCGTGGGAAGGACCCCCTTCGATGCCAGCGCCGAAGGCTCTGACACCACGGCCGGTGGTGTCGGCACCGGCCGTCACGACGGCCTTGGAGCGGGAGCGGCCCCAGAACTCCCGTGGTCCCGAGGGCCCCGCCCTTCCCGCGTCGAACGCGGCGCTGAGCGCCGCCCTGGCGTTACCGGAGGGGCCCGGCGCCCTACCGTTATCGGGCCCCCTGAGACGGGCCTCGCTCGCTCAGGACAGAGT
>NZ_JBHVHF010000288.1:0-10574 GCF_042800315.1 Streptomyces sp. NPDC057638 | reverse complement strand
CCCCCGTTCCCGGGCCGGGAACGGGGGCGGTCCCTCTCGGTTACCGCCGCAGCGCCCACTTCTGGAGCGACTCCAGCGGTCCCGTATCGAAGCGCCGCAGCCACAGCGACGAGCCCGCCACCAGGACCAGACAGACGGCCGCCCACAGGGCCAGCACCCACCAGGGCCCCGCGTCGTCGCCGAACCGTCCGGCCAGGCCCAGACCGAACCCGTACGCGACGACCACACACAGGACGTTCTGCGCGACGTAGCAGGAGAGCGCGGTCCGGCCCACCGAGGTCAGGCCGCGCAGCACCAGGCCCTGACGGCTGACCCGGTCCAGCACGGCCCCGACCAGGCCGATATAGCCGAGCGCGGTCAGCGGGGCCGTTCCGTAGCGGCTCAGCAGGGCGAAGTCGGGACCGGCCAGGGTGAGGGCGATGTCGAGGGGGAGTCCCACGCCAAGCCCCCAGAGCATCAGCCGCCCACGGATCCGCCGCCCGGTCCCGTCGGCGGCGAAGGCCCCCGCGCGGAAGAGCCGGACGCCCAGCAGGAAGAGCGCCACCAGCAGCCCGAAGGACAGCACCGGCTCCAGCCGCAGCGCCAGCGCGTTCTCCAGCCGGAAGAGGATCTGCTCCCCGTAGGAGCCGTGCGCGTAGAGGTCGACCACCGTGCGGGAGACGGGGTCGCCGCTCCCCGTACCCTCCGTCGCCAGGACCGCCGTCAGCAGCGCCATCAGAGTCAGGTGCGCCCCGGCCGCCCACCACATCACCCGGCGCTGGGCGCGTTCGCTCCGGGCCAGCAGCCAGGCCACCAGCAGCGCGGTCACCGCGTAGCCCATGAGCACATCCCACGCGAAGACGAGGACGAAGTGCACCGTGCCCTCGGCGAAGAGGAAGAGGGCCCGTCCGCGATACCGCCCCGGCCAGGGCTGTCCGCGCCGTTCGGCGGAGGCGTACTGGATCGCCAGACCGACGCCGAACAGCACCGTGAGCATGGCCAGGAACTTGCCGTTCGCCAGCAGCCTGGCCACGGTCTCCACCGCGACCGGCAGGGAGTCGAAGCCGTTCTCCCCGAAGCCCCCGGCCAGCACCCCCCACTCGGATCCGGGGCTGGTGAAGATCCAGACATTGGTCAGCAGGGTGCCGAGGATGGCGACACCGCGCAGGACGTCGAGCAGGGGGAGCCTGGCCGCCCGTGGGGCCGCCGTCACCGGCGCGGGGCGGAGCGTTTGGGTCATGTGACCATCGTCCCGGGCGGGTCGGAGGCGATCGTCCTGCCTCCTGATGAGACCGGTGCTACGCCGAAGGATGTACCGTGCCGCGGCCGGGCCGCTACGTGTGGCGGAGGCCGCTCCGCTGACCTGCGCTGATGTCGCCTGAGGGGCGCGGGGACCCGTAGCTGATCTCGTCGTCGTCGGCGTCTGGTGCGGGCGTCAGGTCCCGGTGGTCAGGCAGGTGTTCCGGCGGCGAGGAGGGTGCCCTGGAGATCGCGCGGGTGTTCCGGCGGCCGGGTGGGTGTTCTGACGGCCGGGCGGATGTTCTGACGGTCAGGCGGGTACGGGCTCCGGCTCGGGTTCGGGGGACGGGCGGCGGACCCGGCGCGCGAGGAGTTTCGCCGTCTCCCAGGCGACCAGCAGCACCAGGGCCGCCAGCACCGCCCAGCCGAACTGGCGCAGGCTGAGCTGGGTCGTGCCGAGCATCCGCCGGAAGCCGTCCACCTGCGTCACCAGCACCGCGAGGGCGAGTTCGCCGAGGGCCGCCCAGTTCATCTGCTTGCTGTCGAAGGTGGAGGCCCGCAGCACCGACTCCGTCTCACTGCGGCACTCGAAGGCCGCCACGATCAGACAGAGCGCGAACGCGGTGAACGCCATCGAGTTGCCGACCGCGGGACTGCCGAAGTGGTGCTGGCCCAGGGTGATCAGCGAGAGCAGCAGCACGGTCAGGGCCAGTCCGGCGAGTCCGACGGTGAGCAACAGCGGCCCGGTCAGCACGGATTCACCGCGCGGGCGCGGTCGGCGCCGCATCAGCCCCGGGCTCTCCTGGTCGAAGCCGAGCGCGAAGCCGAAGGGCGCGTTGACGATGAAGTGGACCCAGAGCACCTGGGCCGGGGTGAAGGGTTCCCCGGCCGCGATGTTGAAGATCGTGGCGCCCAGGAAGGTCAGGACGAACGCCACCAGCAACAGCAGTACGAACCGGATGTACTTGGTGAGGTTGTCATAGAGCTTGCGGCCCTCCTCCACCGCGTAGACGATCGTGGAGAAGTTGTCGTCGGACAGGATCATCCGGCTGGCGTTCTTGGCCACATCCGTGCCGCTGCCCATGGCGATCCCGATGTCGGCGGCCTTGATCGCGGGCGCGTCGTTGACGCCGTCACCGGTCATCGCCACGACATCGCCCTTCTTCTTCAGCGTCTCGGCGAGCAGCACCTTGTGCTCGGGGGCGACCCGCCCCACCACCCCGATGGAGTCGATCCGCTCCAGCCGCTCCCGCTCCGGCCAGGACGCGAAGTCCGCGCCCAGGACGGCCTCCCCGGGGATCCCCAGCTGCCGGGCGATGGCGGCGCCGGTGGTGACATCGTCGCCGGTGACCATCCGTACCCGGATATGGGCGTCCCGGGCGCTGCTGACGGCGGCCCGTGACTCCGCGCGCGGTGGGTCGACCATGCCGACCAGCGCGGTCACCCTGAGGCCGGTGACATAGGGGAGGAGCTCGCCGCCGGGGTCGAACGCCGACGGGTCCAGATCCCGGGCCGCCGCCGCCATCACCCGGCGGCCCTCGCCGCCCATACGCTCGGTCTCCGCGCGGGCGCGTGAGCTCAGCTCCTCGTCCCAGGGCACGCTCCGCCCGTCGGCGAGGGCGGTGGTCGCACGGGCCAGTACCGCCGGGGCCGCGCCTTTGACGAAGCAGCGCACCACCGGCGCGCCCGCGTCGTCGGTCGCCTCGTGGAAGGTGGCCATCAGCTTGTAGTCGGGGTCGAACGGGAGCGTCGCCAGCCGGGGGAAGCGCGCCCGGGTGGCGGCCACGTCCAGCCCCGCCTTGT
Source organism: Streptomyces sp. NPDC057638 (assembly GCF_042800315.1). Lineage (NCBI taxonomy): Bacteria > Bacillati > Actinomycetota > Actinomycetes > Kitasatosporales > Streptomycetaceae > Streptomyces > Streptomyces sp. NPDC057638. The sequence goes on along the minus strand of NZ_JBHVHF010000288.1, from coordinate 7,553 downwards.
GGCCGAGGACGAGCAGGGCGCCCTCGGTGGGATCCCCCACCACCCGGCCGTCGGCCAGGGTCGCGTCGCTGGCGACCAGGAACGGCAGGATGGCGTCCTCGACGCTCGCCGTGGATCCCGCCGCCCGGTGGATCCGCCCGTCGAGTCCATAGCCGGTACCGGAGACGGTGTAGCGGTCGGTGGGGCTGACCACCTCGACGGCGGTCATCTGGTTCATGGTCAGGGTGCCGGTCTTGTCGGAGTTGATGGCCGAGGTGAAGCCCAGTGTCTCGACCGACGGCAGCTCCTTCACGATGGCGTCGCGCCGGGCCAGGCTCAGCCCGCCGACGGAGAGGATCACCTGGGTGACCGTGGGCAGGGCCTCGGGAATGGCGGCGATGGCCAGGGAGACCGCGCTGATGAAGAGCGTGTCCCAGGCCTGGCCCCGGGCGCGGCCCAGCACGAACATCACCACCATCGTCAGCCCGGCCGCCGCCGCGATCCACAGCGTCAGGTTGTTGAGCTGACGGGTGAGCGGTGACTCCTCCCTGCGGGTGGTGGAGAGCAGACCGGAGATCCGGCCGAGTTCGGTCCCGGCGCCCGTGGCGGTGATGACGAGCACCCCGCTGCCATGGGTGACGGGGGTGTTCATAAAGGCCATGCTGGACTGTTCGCCGGGGCTCAGCCCGCCCTCCGGCAGGGTGCCGCCGTCCTTCGCGGCGGGCACGCTCTCGCCCGTCAGCGCGGACTCGTCGATCTGGAGGGCGCTGGCCGTCACGATCCGTCCGTCGGCGGGGACCTGGTCCCCGGCGGAGATCAGCACCACATCGCCGGGGACGAGTCCCTCGGCGGGGATCTCGGACTCGGTCCCGTCGCGCCGTACCCGCGCGGTTGCCTTCATCATCGACTTCAGCGCGTTCATCGCGCTCTCCGCCTTGCCCTCCTGACGCAGCCCGACGACCGCGTTGAGCAGGGTCAGCAGGGCCAGCAGGATCGCGGTGGTCCACTGGGCGATGGCCAGGGAGACGGCGGCCGCCGCCACAAGGATGATCTGCATATAGCTGCGGTACTGGTCGAGGAAGCGCCGCCAGGCGGGGCGTGGCTGCTCCTCGGGGAGGGCGTTCGGCCCGTGCTCCGTCAGCAGCCCGGCCGCCCGCGCCGCCGTGAGGCCGGTGGCCGGGTCCACCGCGAAGGCGGTGGTGACCTCCTCGGGGGTGCGGGTGTACCAGGCGGTGGGTGTGGCGCGCCCGGGGTCCGGGTCCGTACCGTCGGCGGGGGCGCTCATCGCGGGCCTTTCCTGGAGGCTGCTGTGGTGTTCCTGGCGGTCTTGGCGTTTCTGGCTGCCGGGGAGTCCTTGCCCGGGGTTTTCCCGGCGGCCTTGCTCTTCTTGCTCTCCTTGGCTGTCTTGACTGCCTTGGTCGCCTTGCCTGCCTTACCTGCCTTGCCTGTGTTGGCCGCCTTGGCGCTCCGCGTGCCCTTGGTGTGTGTGGCGTCCTTGGCCTTCGGGTCCGCGCCGGGCGCCTCCCGCTCCAGCTCCCGTCGTGCCGACTGGAGTTGCCCGCGGGCCTCGGCGCTGACCGTGGGATAGCGCGGGTCGATCTCGGTGAGGGTGTGCACGAGCACGGCGGCGGCGCAGATACGGGCGAACCACTTGCGGTCCGCCGGGACCACGTACCACGGCGCCCACCGTGTGCTCGTCGCCGACAGCATCTCCGAGAAGGCGCGCTGGTAGTCATCCCAGTAGCGGCGCTCGCGCACATCGGCCGCCGAGAACTTCCAGTTCTTCTCCGGCAGGTCGATCCGGCTCAGAAAGCGTTGGCGCTGCTCCTCCCGGGAGAGGTTGAGGAAGATCTTCACGACCTGGAACCCGTTGTCGGTGAGATGCCGCTCCCAGTCGTTGATCTCCCGGTAGCGGCGCTTCCAGATCCCCGGGCGCAGGGCCGGAGGCGGCAGCCGCTGCCGGTCGAGCACCTCCTGGTGGACCCGGACCACCAGGACCTCCTCATAGTGCGAGCGGTTGAAGACCGCGATGTCGCCCCGGGCGGGGAGCCTGCGCGCGTAGCGCCACAGGAAGTCGTGGTCCAGCTCCTCGGCCGAGGGCACCTTGAAGCTGCTGACCCGCACGCCCTGCGGGTTCATCCCGCTCATCACATGCCGGATCGTGCCGTCCTTGCCCCCGGCGTCCAGCGCCTGGAGACAGACCAGGACGCCATAGGTGTCCTGGGCCGCCAGCCGGGGCTGGTACTCGGCCAGCATCTCCACGCCGCGCCGCAACAGGTCCTCACCCTGGGCGCGGTCGAGATGGGCCTTGTAGCGGGGGTCGAAGTCCCGGGCGAGATCGACGGTGGAGCCGGGCGCCACCCGCAGGGGCGCGATGAAGTCCGCGATACGTGCCGCCCTCTTGTCCGCCATGGCCGCTGCCTCCTGCTCCCCGCTGTGGGTACGGCTGTACGTCGGTACGGCTGTACGTCGGTACGTCTTGTACGCCGGTACGGTCGGCCCGCTGCCGGTACGCCGCCACGTTCGGTCCGCGCGTGTACGCCGGTACGGTCGGCAGCCGCGGGTACGCCGGCCCGGTCGAGGCCGGCCGATGCGTGTCGGTGCGTCGGCGCCGCCGACCCGTACGGGTACCGCCACCGTCGGTCGCGGCGGCGGCGCGGGCAAGGGGCGGACGGCCGTTCGGGTGAGGGCGCGGGCGCCGGAAACCAGGTGGCCCGGGGCCGGGACCGCCGGGTCGTCAGGCCGTCCCGACTATGGACATGAACGTTAGCGTGAATTAACTTCCTTGGCGTGGGTGGTCCGAAAAACGCCGCTTCACTTACTCATTCACGATGTCTTCATGGCCCTCACCCCTCCTCGCCCGAGTCGATTCATCGTCGCCGCAGACATCAGCGCCAGTTCACTTTGACCGTTCTCAGGAGCTCTCATGGCCCGTGTCAGGCACCCGAACATGCCCACCACCCTGACCATCCCCGCCGTGGGCGCGGACGCCCTCCTCGCGGGCAGCGCACGGGCCTACCCCGGGCGGCCGGCGCTGGTGGACGGGGCCGAGTCCCTGACGTACGCGCGGTTGTGGGAGGCGGCGCGGCGGACGGCGGGCGGGCTGCGGGAGCGGGGGTTGCGGCCCGGGGACGCGGTCGCCCTGCACATGCCCAACACCTACTGGTACATCGTCGCCTACTACGGTGCCCTGTGCGCCGGACTCGCGGTCGCGCCGATCAACCCGGCGCAGCCCGCCCCGGCGCTGCGCCGACAGCTCGTGGAGTGCGGCGCCCGCGCCGTCATCACCCACCCCGCCAACGCGGCGGTGCTGGCCGGGGCCGTGCCGGACGCGGTCCGTCTCCTCGTACACGTACCCGGCTCCGCCGCCTCCCCCGTGCCGGAGGGGACGGTCCCGCCCGAGGGGTCAGTCCCCCTCACGGAGCTGCTCGCGGCGGCCCCGCTGGACGGGTCGGCCGAGCCCGTCGACCCGGAGGCCGTCGCCCACCTCCAGCTGACCGGTGGCACCACCGGGCGCGCCAAGGCGGTACGGGTGCTCCACCGCAATCTCGTCGCCAATGTGCTCCAGACCATGTGCCACCGCGCCTGCGCCCTGCCCGAGCCGGACGGGAGCGGCGGTCTGCGGCTGGTACGGGTGGCCGACCCCGCGCCCCGGGCGCTGGTGCCCGGCACGGGCGCCACCATCGCCATCGCGCCCCTCTTCCACGGACTCGGCCTGGTCGGGCAGAACGCCAACACCCTGCTCGGCTGCACCTCGGTCATCACCGGCGGCCGGTTCGACGCCGACCGGTTCCTCATCGACATCGAGGCCCACGGGGTCACCCATATGTCGGGGTCGCCCGCGATGTACTACGGCATGCTGCGCAGCCCCGAACTCGGCCGCCGTGACCTGTCCTCGGTACGGATGGTCACCTCCGGCGCGGCCCCCATCGACACCACGGCCCTGCTGGCACTGCGTCAGGCCATGCCGGGCGCCGCCGTCAACGAGGGGTACGGACTGAGTGAGGCGACCATGGGCCTGACCATGACCTGCCCCGGCGCCGGGACCCCGACCCCGCCGGGCAGTGTCGGGCCCGTCCTGACCGGCACCGAACTCCAGATCCGCGATCACGACGGCGCGACCGTGCTGCCGCCCGGCGCCACCGGTGAGATCTGGGCGCGCGGCCCCCAGATCGCCGACGGCTACCAGGGCGACCCGGAGCTGACGGCCCTCCAGTTCATCGACGGCTGGCTCCGCACCGGGGATCTGGGCCACCTCGACGACGACGGCTTCCTCTTCCTCGCGGGCCGGGCGAAGGACATGCTCATCTACAAGGGCTACAACGTCTATCCGCAGCCCCTGGAGGAGGTGCTGTGCGCGCATCCCGCCATCGCGCAGGCGTCCGTCGTCGGCCGTACCGATCCCTCGTCGGGCGAGATCCCCGTGGCCTTCGTCGTCCTCGACGCGTCGGTGGCTCCCGGTGCCGCGCGTGACCCGGAGTTCAGCCGCTCGGTGCTGGACCATGTCGCCGAGCGGGTCGCCCCGTACCAGAAGGTGCGCGAGCTGCATATCGTCGACGCGCTTCCCCTGACCCCCACCGGAAAGATCCTCAAGTCCGCTCTCCGTGAGCGCCTCGCCCGCTGATCCAGCGGCGCGGGCCAGGCCCCGGGACGGCGCGGGTCAGGCCCTGAGCCCTGACGCCGCCCGGCGGTGGGCTGTCGTACGCCCGGCCCCGAGCCGTGCCGCGCTCTGTCCCGGGCGGCGGCCGGGCTGTCGGGCCCGTCCCCCCTCCCGCGTCTCTCCCGTCTCCGCGTGCGCGGCCCATGAAGGCGTGTGCGGAACTGCTCCTCTGGTCCCGAACCACCGTGAAAGCACAGGGAATACATATGATCGAGTACGAGTCGGTGTTCATCGGCGGGCGCTGGACCGCCCCCGCCGCGTCTGCCCCCGCCACCTCCGCCGCCGCGTCCGCCACCATCGACGTACGCTCCCCGGCCACCGGTCAGCTCGTCGGCCGGGTCCCGCACGCGGCCCCCGCCGATGTCGACCGGGCCGTCGAGGCGGCGCGCGAGGCGTTCGACCAGGGGCCCTGGCCCCGGATGACGCTCGCCGAACGGGCGGAGATCGTCACCCGGATCAAGGACGGGCTGCTCGCCCGGCACCAGGAGCTGGCCGAACTGATCTCCCGGCAGAACGGCTCCCCGATCGGCTTCGCCGTCCGGGGGCAGGCACTCAGCGCGGTCGGCGCCTTCGCGGCCGCCCTGGCCGTCGCCGCCCGGCTGCCCGAGGAGGAGGAACGGCCCGGCCTGACGGGTCCGCTGCTGGTGCGCCGGGAGCCGGTGGGCGTGGTCGCGGCGATCACCCCCTGGAACGTGCCCCAGCTCACGATCGCGGCCAAGCTCGCCCCGGCGCTGCTCGCGGGGTGCGCGGTGATCCTCAAGCCGTCGCCGGAGACCCCGCTGGACGCCTTTCTGCTGGCCGAGGTGTGTGCGGCGGCCGGGCTGCCCGAGGGGGTGCTCAGTGTGCTGCCCGCCGACCGGGAGACCGGCGCGTATCTCGTCTCCCACCCCGGTGTCGACAAGGTCGCGTTCACCGGCTCGGTGGCCGCGGGCAAGGCCATCATGGCCGCCGCGGCCGCGAACCTGACCCGGATCACCCTGGAGCTGGGCGGCAAGTCGGCGGCCGTGCTGCTGGACGACGCGGATCTCGACACCGCCCTCCCGGCGGTGGTCGGGGGCGCGTTCGTCAACAGCGGTCAGGCGTGTGTCGCCCTGACCCGGGTGCTGGCCCCGGCGTCCCGCTACGACGAGATCGCCGCCCGGCTGACCGCCGCCGTCGCCGCCCTGCGGGTCGGCGACCCCGCCGACCCGGGGACCCAGCTCGGTCCCCTGGTCAGCGAGCGCCAGCGGGAACGGGTCCTGGCGTATGTCAGGACCGGCCGGGAGGAGGGCGCCACGCTGCTCACCGGCGGCGGGATCCCCGAGCACCTCACCACCGGCTGGTATATGGAACCCACCCTCTTCGGCGATGTCGACAACGGCATGCGGATCGCGCGCGAGGAGATCTTCGGGCCGGTGGTCTGTCTGATCCGGTACGAGGACGAGGAGGACGCCCTGAGGATCGCCGACGACTCCGCGTACGGGCTGGCCGGGACCGTCTGGGCGGGCACCACGGAGCGTGGGACGGCCTTCGCCCGCCGGGTCCGTACGGGCACGTACTCCGTCAACTGCCAGCGCTTCGATGTCGCCGGGCCCTTCGGCGGCTACAAGGACTCCGGCATCGGCCGCGAGTTCGGGCCCGAGGGGTTCGCCGCGTACCAGGAGACCAAGACCATCCATCTGCCCGCGCCTGACCCGGCCTGATCAGTGCCTGACCTGAGCCACGGCAGTGCCTGACCTGAGCCAAGGGAGTGCCTGACCCGTTCCGGAGCAGTCCCCGAACAGCCCCTGAACCGTTCCCCCAGCAGTACCCGCACCCGCCCGCGCGGGAGAACCCCGACGCACCACGAGGAGAAGAGCCCATGCACGCTGCCGTACTCCGCGCCACCGGCGATCAGACCCTGGACGTCGCCCAGGTCAGTCCCGTCTCCTTCGGACCCGGGCGGGTCCGGGTCCGTATGCGCCGCGCCGGGCTGTGCCACTCCGACCTGTCCGCGATGAGCGGGGTCCTCGCCCACCCCGCCCCGTTCGTGCCCGGCCATGAGGGCGCGGGCGAGGTCGTGGAGGTCGGGGAGGGCGTCACCCATGTCAGGCCCGGGGACCGGGTGATCGTCTGCTGGATGCCGCCGTGCGACTCCTGCCCCATGTGCGCCACCGGCGACACCCATCTGTGCCGCAGCGGCTTCGCGGCCCTCGGTACGCCCAACTTCCAGGACGACGGGACCGCGCTGCCCGGCATGATGGGCGCCGGGACCTTCGCGGAGGAGACCGTCATCGCGGGCCACGCGGCGATCCCGATCCCCGACGACGTGCCCTATGACATCGCCGCGCTCATCGGCTGCGGGGTGACCACGGGCATAGGCGCCGCGCTCAACACCGCCCGGGTGCGGCCGGGCTCGTCGGTCGCCGTCATAGGGCTGGGCGGAGTGGGGGTCAGCGTCATCCAGGGCGCCAAGGTCGCGGGCGCCGCCCGGATCGTGGCGGTCGACCCGACGCCCAACCGGCGGCGGATGGCGCTCGGGTTCGGCGCGAGTGAGGCCATCGCCCCCGAGGAACTGGCCGAGGCCGCGCGGACGGTGAACGGAGGCATCGGCTTCGACTACGCCTTCGAGGCCGTCGGCAAGGCCGTGACCCTGCGCGCCGCGTACGACGCGACCCGCATGGGCGGCACCGTCGTCCTCGTCGGCGCGGGCGCCCGTACCGATCTGACCGACCTCAACCTGGCCGAGCTGGTCCTCAACGAGAAGAAGGTACTGCCGTCCTTCTACGGGGGCGGGGACGTCCGCCGTACGTACGCCACCATCATCGACCTGTGGCGCGCGGGCCGGATCGACCTGGAATCGATGATCACGCACCATGTCCCGCTCAGCGGGATCAACGAGGCCATCCGGCAGATGCACTCGGGCGAGGCCCTGCGCACGGTTATCGACATCGTC
>NZ_JBHVHF010000287.1:0-10574 GCF_042800315.1 Streptomyces sp. NPDC057638 | reverse complement strand
GCCCCGCCCGGACTGCCGGGCGGGGCTTCCTCGCTCTCCGGGCCTCTCAGCGCGGCCGCGCACCGCCTATGTGACGCGTCGCCGACCTCTGTGAGGCGGCCCCCTTCGCGCGCGTCGGGTGTCCTCCATGCCACTCCGATGGTCCCGTGGGGGAGTGGACGGGTGCCGTCTCCCTGGCGCGCGACGGGAGAGACGCGCTTAGGGTGGGCACAAGGGTGCTTAATCTGCTCTTCATTCCTGTAGCGGTAATAACGGTCATTTCTATGCGGATCTATGGAGTGGCCATCGTGTCCACGCCGTGGCGGACCGTACGGAATGGCCGCGGAGGGCATCGCCGAAGATCCGTGGCGCATCTGTGGGACAGGTCCGTCACCAGGCCGAGAGCCGTGGAGCCCGGGAAAGGACGTGGGGCGCGATGACCGACACCACCAAGGAACAGTCCGGCTCCCCCGGTGAGCCGAGGAGGGCGTCCAGCGGAAAGCGCGGCGGTGGAGACCCCGGCAACCGGGGGCGCACCACCATCGCGGACGGGGTCGTGGAGAAGATCGCCGGACTCGCCGCCCGGGACGTCGTCGGTGTGCACGCGATGGGCAGCGGGCTCTCCCGTACCCTCGGCGCGGTCCGTGATCGGGTGCCGGGAGGCACCAGATCCAGCGTCACGCGCGGGGTGAAAGCCGAGGTCGGCGAGGTCCAGACCGCGCTCGATCTGGAGATCGTCGTGGACTACGGCTACTCCATCGGCGATGTCGCCCGTTCGGTGCGTGTGAACGTCATCTCGGCCGTGGAACGGATGACCGAACTGGAGGTCGTCGAGGTCAATATCGCGGTCACCGACGTCAAACTGCCCGAGGAGGAAGAGGACGAACCGGAACCGCGTCTTCAGTAGCCGTGGCGCGGACCCCTGGTCGGGCCTTCCCCGGCGGACCCCTCGTCTCTCTCCCCGAACTCCCTGGAGGAGCTCACGATGACTATGGCTGCGGTCGGCATGGTGGCCGGCATGGCGCTCGGCTTCGCCGGGTACTTCGGGGGATTCGGTGCGTTTTTGCTGGTGGCGGCGCTCGGCGCGGTCGGCTTCGTGGTGGGGCGACTGGCGGAGGGCGATCTCGGAGCCGCCGAGTTCTTCCGGGGGCGCGAGCGCGGCGACCGGCGGCGGTGACACCAGATGGCCCAGGATGCCCGCCGTACGGAGCGGACCAGCGACGACCATGACCCGGGCGGTCACGGTGGCCCGGCGGACGACCGCGTGGCGGCCGCCGACCGTGGCGCGACCGTCATCGCGGACCGTGTCGTGGCGAAGATCGCCGCCCAGGCGGCGCGTGAGGCGCTCGGCTCAGTACCTGAGGGCGCGGGCGCTCCCTACGCGTCGGTGACCGTCCACCAGGACACGGCCCGGGTACGCGTCACCCTGGACCTCGACTACCCCACCGAGCTCGGCGCCCGGTGCGGCGCCGTACGCCGTCATGTCGCCGAGCGGGTCGAGAACCTCGCGGGCATGACGGTCCCGGAAGTCTCCGTACTCGTCGAGGGCCTGCACTCGGCGCGGGCACGCGGCGACGCCCGGGGGCGGCTCCGATGACCCGTGCGGGCTCGGCCCGCCGCTTCTGGTCCGCGCGCCGGGTACCCGCCACCCTGGTCGCGCTCGTCGTCCTCGGCGGTGCGGGGATCCTGCTCTACGACATCGCGGCGGTACGGGCGGGCCAGCCCGCCATGCGATGGCGCCGTGAGCTGGCCGACCGGCTGGCCACCTGGCGGCTGGACGACCCCTGGGTACTCGCCGGGACCGCCGTCCTGGCGCTCCTCGGCCTCTGGCTGCTCCTCCTCGCGCTCACCCCGGGACTGCGCCGGCTGCTGCCGATGCGCCCCGGTGACGACGGTTCCGTACGGGCGGGACTGGACCGGCACGCGGCGGAACTGGTGCTGCGGGACCGGGCGCTTGAGGTGCCCGGGGTACGGACGGCGAAGGTGCGCGTACGGCGGCGCGCGGCGACGGTACGGGCCCGCGCGCACTTCCGCGACCTCGACGACGTCCGCACCGACCTGGACTCCGCGCTGGAGACCGCCGTCGGCGAACTGGGACTCGCCCGCCCGCCCGCACTGCGGGTGAGGGTCGCCCGGCTCCCCGTGAAACGGAAGTGAGACGGGATGTCCAGGACGGTCAACCGGGTGGTGCTGGGAGTCACGGGGCTGGCGCTCCTCGCCGTGGGCGGAGCGGCGCTGGCGGCCGGGGCGGGGCTGGCCGTGCCCGGCTGGTGGCCCTGGCGCGGCCCCCACGACGTGCTGCTCTCCATGGCCGACCGGCAACGCTGGCGGGCCGAGGGCTGGTGGTGGCCCGCTGTCATCGCCGCGCTCGCCGTGCTGGTTCTGCTGGCGCTCTGGCTGCTCCTCGCGCAATCGCGCCGGGGACGGCTGGCGGATGTGCTCGTCGACAGCGGGGACGGGGAGGTGGCCGTGGTACGGGGCCGGTCACTCGAAGGCGCCATGGAGGCGGATACGGAGGCTCTCGACGGGGTCGCCGAGGCGCGGGTCACCCTCGGGGGACGGCGTACGGAACCGAAGGCGCGGGTGGGGGTGGTGCTGGAGCCGTACGCGTCGCCGGTGCGGACGTTGGCGGCGGTGCGGGAAGGGGTGGTGGGGCGGGCCCGCGAAGTCGTGGGGGTGAGCGTGCTGCCCACGGAGGCGCGCCTTCGTGCCGCCAAGCACCCACCCCAACGCGTCACCTAGGTCGCGTCTTCAACGTCCCGCCCGCGTGAAGCCCGCGCCCAGGCGTGTGGGGCGCGGCCCCACGTGGGCGGAACCAGCGTGCCCCACGGGGTCAGAAGCCGTGGCGGGCGCCGCCGTCGATGGGGAGCATGACGCCGGTGAGATAGGAGGCCGCGGGGGAGAGGAAGAACGCGGCCACCCGCCCGAACTCCTCGGGCGTGCCGTACCGCCGCAGCGGGATGCGCGACTCGTGTGCTTCCCGTGCCGCCTCCGCGTCTCCGGAGAGCGCGTCCAGCTCCCGTACCCGGTCGGTGTCGATCCGGGACGGCAGGAGCCCCACCACGCGGATCCCCCTCGGTCCCAGCTCCGCCGCGAGCGACTTCGCGAAGCCCGCGAGTCCCGGCCGCAGCCCGTTGGAGATCGTCAGCCCCGTGACGGGCTCATGGACGGAGGAGGAGAGCACGAAGCCGATGACACCGCCCTCGGTGAGGGCCTCCGCGGAGGTCCGCGCCAGTCGGACCGCGCCCAGGAAGACGGATTCGAATGACGCCCGCCACTGGTCGTCCGTGTTGTCGGACGCGAAGCCGGGGGCGGGGCCGCCGACACTGATCAGTACGCCGTCGAAGCGCCCGAAGTGGGCGCGGGCGGCCGCGATGAGCCGCTCGGGGCCGGAGGGGTCGGCGTTGTCGAGGGCGACGCCGACCGCGTCGGGTCCGAGTGCGGCGGCGGCGTCCAGGACGGTCCGCTCGTCCCGGCCGGAGATGACGACCTTGGCCCCTTCGGCCACCAGGGCGCGCGCGGTGGCGTTGCCGAGTCCGCGCGAGGCGCCCGTCAGCACATAGACACGGTCCTTCAGTGCAAGATCCATGGGGCTATCTTCGCGTCTCCTCCCGGGCGAGCGCGAGGGCGGTGGTCACCAGCGCGATATGGCTGAACGCCTGGGGGAAGTTGCCGAGCTGGCGCCGGGTGACCGGGTCGTACTCCTCGGCGAGCAGCCCGACGTCGTTGCGGAGCGCCAGCAGTTCCTCGAACAGCTCGGCGGCCTCGGTGACCCGGTCCGTCATCCGCAGCGCGTCCGCGAGCCAGAAGGAGCAGGCGAGGAAGGCGCCCTCGCCTCCTGGGAGCCCGTCAACGGAGGTGCTGGAGGTGTCGGTATCCCCTGAGGAGTCCGCTGCGCCGGGAAGGGAGTAGCGGCGCAGCAGTCCGCCGGGCGTGCTCAGTTCCTCGCGTACGGCGTCCACCGTGCCGACGACGCGCGGGTCGTGCGGCGGCAGGAAGCCGACGCGGGGGATGAGCAGGGTGGCCGCGTCGAGTTCGCGGGAGCCGTAGTACTGGGTGAAGGTGTTCCGTTCCGGGTCGTACGCCTTCTCGCACACCTCGCGGTGGACGGCGTCCCGCATCGCGCGCCAGCGTTCCACATCGCCCCGGAGGCCGGGTTCCGCCTCCAGGGTGCGCACCACGCGGTCGGCGGCGACCCAGGCCATCACCTTGGAGTGGGTGAAGTGGCGGCGCGGGCCGCGCACCTCCCACAGCCCCTCGTCGGGTTCCCGCCAGGCCGACTCCAGGAAGGCGAGCAGGCTGAGCTGCACGTTCCAGGTGTGCAGCGGGCCCGGCCGGCCGGCGGACCGGGCCAGGTAGAGGGAGTCGAGCACCTCTCCGTACACATCGAGCTGTACCTGGTCGACGGCCGCGTTCCCGGTGCGTACGGGGACGGAGCGCTCGTATCCCGCGAGCCAGGGCAGCTCGGTCTCCGGCAGTCGCCGTTCGCCGCCGAGCCCGTACATGATCTGGAGGTCGGAGGGGTCGCCCGCCACGGCCCGCAGCAGCCAGTCCCGCCAGGCCATGGCCTCGTCCTGGTAGCCCGCTTCCAGGAGGGCGCCGAGGGTGAGGGTGGAGTCGCGGAGCCAGCAGAAGCGGTAGTCCCAGTTCCGTACGCCGCCGAGGCCCTCGGGGAGCGACGTGGTGGGCGCGGCGACGATGCCTCCGGTAGGGGCGTAGGTGAGGGCCTTGAGGGTGATCAGAGAGCGGACGACCGCGTCGCGGTAGGGCCCCTGGGTGCGGCAGGTGCCGGACCACGCCGCCCAGTCGGAGAGGCTGCACTCCAGGGCCTCATGGGGGTCGACGATCTCCGGCCGGGGGTGGTGCGAGGGATGCCAGGTGAGGACGAACGCGACTTTCTCGCCCTCGCCGACGGTGAACGACGACCGGGTGGCGAAGTCCTTGCCCCAGGTCTTGACCGGGGGATCGCTGCGGAACCAGACCGAGTCGGGCCCGGCGACCGCCACCCGGTGACCGTCCGCGCGCCGCACCCAGGGCACCACGGAGCCGTAGTCGAAGCGGATCCGCAGGACGGACTCCATCTCCACCGAGCCGTGGACGCCCTCCACGATCCGCATCAGGTCGGGCGCGTGCTCGCGCTGCGGCATGAAGTCGGTGATCTTGACCGTGCCGGTGGCGGTCTCCCAGACCGACTCCAGGACCAGTGAGTCGCCGACGTACGAACGGCGGGCACAGGGGCCGCCCTCGGTGGGGGCGAGCCGCCAGTGTCCGTTGTCCCGGTCGCCCAGGAGCGCCGCGAAGCAGGCGGCGGAGTCGAACCGGGGTAGACAGAGCCAGTCGATGGAACCGTCCATACCGACCAGCGCCGCCGTCTGGAGGTCCCCGATGAGGGCGTAGTCCTCGATACGAAGCGTCACATATCGGGACTTTCCCGTCGGTGTCGATGGTTAAGCAGTCCCAGCCGGTTCCGAGCCCGAGCCAGGACCGGGTGAGCAGTACCCGTACCGCCGTGCCGACGAGGGTTCGGGAGCGGGCGGTCAGGCCGGAGACGGCTCCGCCGGGGCCGTCTCCACCGGAGTCGCCGCCGCCGCGGCGCGCCGGTCGCGCACCTCGCGGCGGACCAGGATCACCCAGCCGACCGGTACGCCCGCGACGAAGAGCCACCACTGCACCGCGTACGCCATATGGGCGCCGATGGAGTCATGGTCCGGCTCGGGGATCAGCTCGGTGCCGCCGTCCCCGGGCGCGGGGGTGATCAGCTCGGCATAGCCGCCGAGGACGGTACGGCCCAGGAGCGCCGACTGCTGGGCGCTGTTGATCAGCATCACCTGGCGGGGCGGCAGCCCGGCCAGGTCCTTGATACCGCTGCCCTTGGTGGTCTCATCGGCCTTGAGGCGTCCGGTGATCGTCACCGTCCCCTGGGGCGCGGGCGGGACCACCGGGTACGCCCGCTGGCTGGGGGCGGCCTCGATCCAGCCCCGGTTGACCATCAGCACCCGGCCGTCGCCGAGGACCAGCGGGGTCAGTACATGGACCCCGACCCGGTCATCGGCGTTGGTACGGCGGCGGACCACGACCTCGCCCTCCGTGTCGAAGACGCCGGTGGCCGTGACATGGCGCCAGTAGTCGGCGCGGGGCACCTTGTGGCCCGGGGAGGTCAGCTCGGTCACGGGGACCGGCTTCGCCTCCAGGTTCCGGGCGATCAGCTCGTTCTGTTCGACGCGGCGCTCATGGCGGTGGTACTGCCAGAAACCCAGTTCGATCATCGTCGGGATGAGAACGAGGCCGAGGAGGGTGAGGAACACCCACTGCCGGGACAACAGGAAGCGGTACACGGATCGACGGTACCTGCTGCCCCTGACGCGCTCGCGGGTGGGGCTCCGCACCGCGCCGGGGACCGTCCCGGCGCGGCGGACCGGCCCCGTCTCGCCTCGGCGGCCCGCCGTCCACCCCGGGCCGCGGGGGCCCGGGCCGTACGGTACGGGCCGCCTCCGTGGGGTCCGCGGCGGAACCCGCCCCCAGGGTGCCGCGCCCCGCAGCGCCCCTCACCCCCGGGGCGGCGCGTCCGACGGCAGCACATCCCGCAGGAGCTGGGTGAACGCGGCCTCATCGATGACCGGAGTGCCATAGGCGCGTGCCTTGGCCACCTTCGACGTCACCGAGCCGGGGTCGTTGGTCACCAGCAGACTGGTCAGCCGGGAGATGCTGGTGGCCACGTGCAACCCCGCCTCGACGGCCCGGTCCTCCAGCAGCTCCCGGTCGACGGAGGTGTCACCCGAGAACGCCACCCGCATCCCCTGCCTCAGCGCGCCGCCCGGCTCGTACCGCCCCGGATTGGGGTACGGGCACGGGGGCCGCTTGCGCGAGGGCCGCCAACTGCCGGGGCCGTACCCGCCGTGAGGGGAGCCGTGGCCGTACGAGGGCTGGTAGCCGACGCGCGGGGTGGTGGGGGCGTCGGACCACTCGGTCAGCGGACGGCACTCCAGCAGGGGCAGCCGCACCCCGTGCAGCGCCGCCGCGTGCAGACTCGGACGGAACGCCTCCGCCAGTACCCGGGCATCGTCCAGGGCGTGGTGCGCCTGGCGCTGGACGACGCCGAAGTGCGCCGCGAGCGACTCCAGTTTGTGGTTGGGCAGCGGCAGCCCCAGTTCCTTGGAGAGCGCGATGGTGCACAGCCGCTGGCGGGTGGGGGCGGTGGCGCGGGCCCGTGCGTACTCCCTGGCGATCATGGACCAGTCGAAGATGGCGTTGTGCGCGACGAGCACCCGGCCGTCGAGGCGCTCGGAGAACTCCTCCGCGACCTCACGGAAGAGCGGTGCCCCGTCGAGCATCTGGGGGGTGAGCCCGTGGATCCACACCGGTCCTGGGTCGCGCTCCGGATTGACCAGGGTGTACCAGTGGTCCTCGACATCGCCGAACGCGTCCAGGCGGTACACGGCAGCGGAGACTATCCGGTCGTCGCGGGCGAGGCCGGTGGTCTCCACGTCGACGACCGCGTACCCCCGGGGGTACGCGGTCGGCCACGCCGTCGCTGCTGTCGTCCTGTCGTCGAGCATGGTCACAGAGAATACGGGCCGACACTGACAGTGCCGGAGCGCCCCCTGATCCGCCTGTCTCACCGGGCCCTTGCGCCCGCGCCTGTCCTGTGCCGGCCCCGGCCCGCGCGGAACGACGCGTCCGTGGGTCCGTCACCGGGCGTGGACGGGCGTGGTGGCAGCTCCGCCGCCTGGTCCGGGCGGTGGTTGGCGACGGGTCCGTGGTCCGTCACCAGGCGCGGGCGACGGCCAGCGCCGGGCCACCCTGTGCCTTACGAGGACCAGTGCGGGGCCATCCATGCCCCACGAGGACCAGTGCCGGGCCACCCCGTGCCGCACGACGGCGGAGACGGCCGCCGCGCCGTCGTACGGGCGGCACCGCGCCCATCGCGGGACAGGGCACTCCCCACAACGGGCGAACCCTCGCCGCGTCACCGACGGGTGGCGCGGCCCCGGGCACGGCACAGATGCGACGCTCCCGGCGTGACCCATGACGAACCCCGTTCGGGCCCCGACGGCACCGCTGGTCCCGACGGCCACGTCGGCCATGGCGGCGCGGCCCTCAGTACCCGGCTCAACTGGCTGCGCGCCGCCGTGCTCGGCGCGAATGACGGGATCGTGTCCACCGCGGGCCTGGTCGTCGGTGTCGCCGGGGCCACCGGTGACCGGAGCGCGCTGTTGACGGCGGGCCTGGCGGGTCTGCTCGCCGGGGCGATGTCCATGGCGGCGGGCGAGTACGTCTCCGTCTCCAGCCAGCGTGACTCGGAGAAGGCGGCGCTCGCGGTGGAGCGGCGCGAGCTGCGGGAGGAGCCCGAGGCCGAACTGGACGAGCTGACCGGCCTGCTCGCCGCGCGGGGTCTGTCGCGCGAGGTCGCCCGGGAGGCGGCCGTCCAGCTCACCCGGAGGGACGCGTTGCGCGCCCACGCGCGCGTGGAGCTGGGTATCGACCCGGACACGCTGGCCAACCCCTGGCACGCGGCGGGCGCGAGCTGTCTGGCGTTCACGGTCGGCGCGCTGCTGCCGCTGCTGGCCATCGTGCTGCCGCCCGCCTCGGCACGACTGACCGTCACCGTCCTGTCGGTGCTCGCGGCGCTCGCGCTCACCGGCTGGTGGAGCGCCCGGCTGGGCTCGGCCGCGGTCCGGACCGCCATGGTCCGTACGGTCGGAGGCGGGGCGCTCGCGATGGGCGTCACCTATGCGGCGGGTTCGCTGCTGGGCGCCGCCGGGGCCTGAGGGCCGGTCAGTCCCACCCGTCTTGGAGGAACCCGCCAAACGTCGCTGACAAACCGTCTCGCATACTTGTGGGTAACAACCTCTAGCCCCGTCCGCGCACCCGCCTCTACGGTGCACGCATGCCGAACCTGCCCGATGCCGTGCTCTGGTCGATACCCGCCTTCGTCCTGCTCACCGCCGTCGAAATGGTCAGCTACCGGCTCCACCCCGACGAGAACGCGGCCGGATACACGGGCCAGGACACCGCCACCAGCGTCACCATGGGACTCGGCAGCCTCGCCTTCGACCTGCTGTGGAAGATCCCCATCGTCGCGATCTACACGGCGGTCTACGAGCTCACCCCCGCCCGTGTCCCCCTCCTCTGGTGGACCATCCCGCTGATGCTCCTCGCCCAGGACTTCCTCTACTACTGGTCCCACCGGGGCCACCACGTCGTCCGGATCCTGTGGGCCTGCCATGTGGTCCACCACTCCAGCCGGAAGTTCAACCTCACCACCGCGCTGCGCCAGCCCTGGACCAGCTGGACCGTCTGGCCCTTCTATCTGCCGATGATCGTGTGCGGTGTCCATCCGGCGGCCGTGGCGTTCTGCTCCTCCGTCAACCTCGCCTACCAGTTCTGGGTGCACACCGAGCGGGTCGGCAGGCTGCCCCGGCCCGTCGAGTACCTCCTGAACACCCCCTCCCACCACCGGGTCCACCACGCCTCCCAGGGCGGCTACCTGGACCGCAACTTCGGCGGGATCCTCATCGTCTGGGACCGGATGTTCGGCTCCTTCGCCCCGGAGACCGAACGGCCCGTCTACGGACTCACCAAGAACATCGACACCTACAACCCGCTGCGCGTCGCCACCCACGAGTACGTGTCCATCGCCCGCGACGTGCGCGCCGCGACCACCTGGCGCGAGCGCGCCGGGCGGGTCTTCCGGGGACCGGGCTGGCAGCCCGCCTCCGCCCCGGTGCCGTCCCCGGCGACGGCATCGGACGCGTCCCCGCTCCCCGAGACCGCGGCGAACCCTTACGGAGGTGGCGCGTGAGCGCCCAGGACCTGATGACCACCGCGCCCCGCCGGGGCGCCTCCGACCCGGCCGCGCGGCTGATCCTGGCGGCCTTCGCCGTGGCGCTGCTGGCCGATCTCGGCTCACTGCTCGCCGACGCGCAGACCGGCCACCGCATCGCCAAACCGCTGCTGATGCCGCTGCTCGCGGCGTACACGGCGGTACGGGGAGGGCCGCGCCCGCTGGTCGCCGC
Organism: Streptomyces sp. NPDC057638; assembly: GCF_042800315.1. Lineage (NCBI taxonomy): Bacteria > Bacillati > Actinomycetota > Actinomycetes > Kitasatosporales > Streptomycetaceae > Streptomyces > Streptomyces sp. NPDC057638. Next base: position 579 of record NZ_JBHVHF010000287.1, on the reverse strand, counting down.
GCTGCTCTTCGGCTGGGGCGGCGATGTGTTCCTGCTCGCGGAGGCGGAGTGGGCCTTCCTGGTGGGCATGGGCTCGTTCGCCCTCGGCCACGTCTGCTACCTGGTGCTCTTCGGCCGGGACCGCTGTCCGAGGGCGGCGGCGCCGGGCTATGGACTCGCCCTGGTCGTCGTGGTCGCCCTGCTCTGGCCGGATCTGCCCGCCGACCTCCAGGTGCCGGTGGCGGCGTACGCGGTGCTGCTGACCGCGATGGCCTGGCGCTCCAGCGCCCTGGGGTGGCTCGCCGGGGCGGGCGGCGCGCTCTTCCTCGTATCGGATCTGCTGATCGCCGCCGAGGTGGCGCGGTGGCCGCAGCCGCCGGTGCCCAACTTCTGGATCATGCTGCTCTACAGCGCGGGGCAGGCGCTGCTGGTGCTCGGAGTGCTGGCGCACCACGCGCGGGACCGGGCGACCGCCCGGGGCTGAGCCTGGGGGTCCGGACCCCGCCGTCAGGGGCGGGCCCACACGGCCGGACGCGGAGAGCCACGCCGTCGAATCCGGCACTTATGGTCTGGACCGAGAGCCCCGGGTGGGGCCGGGCA
>NZ_JBHVHF010000286.1:0-10578 GCF_042800315.1 Streptomyces sp. NPDC057638 | reverse complement strand
CTCGCGTCCGACGTGCTCGATCGCTCGTACCTCGCGATCTCCGCGCGACGGCCGCGAGACAACAGCGCGCCCCTTCGTGGCGGCGGATCGCGACGGCTCGGTGAGAAGCGAGCCATGAGCTGCCACAATTCAGGGTCCTGGGGCGGGGGCCCGGAAGCGGTGCCCTCCCGCCCGTGTCCACCCGGCCAACGACCCCAGAAGGCGAGTCACACTGGTGTCCTCTGCAACTCCGGCCCCACAGAGCGGGGGACCGGCGCTGGAGCTCCTGGTCCACGGTGTCGGCGGCACCACTCCGGAGGAGATGCTCGGCGATCCCCGGACGGTCCGGATCTCCGGCGACCGGAAGGCCGCCGTCTACCGGCGCACCGACGACGAGACGGCCGAGAGCCGCCCGGGGGCGGACCGCGACCGCCCCATCCCCGAGGCCTACTGCTGGTCCAATCTGACCTCCGGCAACAGCGCCCGAGCCCTCTGGCTGCTGCTGCTGCCGTTTATGATCGCCAACCTCGCCCACTGGATGCGCCCGCGCGCGCCCCGTCTCGTGCGCTCCACACGGCTGTACGGGGTGCTGGTGCGGCTGATCGCCCTCACCCTCACCGTCCTGATCACGGCCGCCGCCTGTGAGGTGGCGCTCGATCTGATCGCCTGGCAGTGCGCCGGGGTGGAACGCTGCGCCGACGAGCGCTCCTGGCTGGGCTTCCTCTCGCCCGAGCGGGGCGGCTGGTGGTCCCAGCCGGGCCGCCGCCTCGCCCTCGCCGCCGTGGTGCCCGCCGCGCTCGTGGGCCTGCTCTGGTTCCTCTCCAACCGCACCTGGAGCGCGTACGAGTCCCAGCGCCCGCCCTCCGGCCGGGAGGTGACGGAGGGCGAGATCGGACCCGAGACGCGGCGGGACGCGTCCCTGACGCCCGCGCTCGGACGGCCCGGTTTCTGGTACGGGCGGCGGCTGGTCGCCCGGCTGCGGGCCGCGCACACCGCCGCCGGGCTGCTCACCGTCGCCGCGGCCGTCGCCGGTGCCGCCGCCCGCCATGACCGGGGCGCGGCGGACACCACGCTGAAGGTCACCGGCTGGGTGCTGGAAGGGGCCATGGTGCTGGTGGGGCTCGTGGTGCTGCGGGTCGTCATGGTCCGGGGGCGCAGCGAACGCCGCTTCGACGCGCGGTTCGACCGTATGGCGATCGACACGCTGCCCAAGGCGGCCCTCGCCCTGCTCGGCCTCTGCGTGGTCTACGCCCTGTGGTCCCGGCCCGGCTGGAGCTCCAGCGGCACCCTGCCGGGGGACGCCACCTTCCGGGTGCTCTCGCTGATCCAGGGCGGCCTCGTCGTCGCGCTCGCCGTCGTCGCCTGGATCCTCCAGCGGCACGCCCGTCACACCCGTACCGCCTTGTACGGACTCAACGGGCCCGCCGTCGCCATGCTCGCCTGCGCCCTCGGCGGGCTGATGACCGCGGGTGTCGCCCAGCGCGTCGCCGACTGGCTGGACGGGCCCGGCACCCCCGGTATGGACGGCGACGGGTTCATCCCCGGACCGCCCGTGCTGCTGAGCTGGCAGGCGTCCGTCATCCCGGTCCTGCTGGCCGTGCTGCTCGTCCCGCTGCTGACCCTGGGCATCCGTACCGTACGCAGGCAGCGCGCGCTCGTCCCCGTCGTGGAGCGGGAGTACGCGAAGGAGGAGACCGATACCGGGGTGTGGCGTCCCGACCGGGGGCGCACGCGCCGGATCGCGGGGGTGCGTGCCCGCGCCGAACTCACCGACGCGGGCCCCCTGCTCGTCGGCACCATCGCCGCCGCCACCCTGGTCCTCGGCGCGCTCGCGGTCCTCGGCGCCTGGGTGAGCGGGAAGGTGCCGGGCCGGGCCTTCGGGGACAGCGGGGACTTCACCGAGTCGGTCGCCGAGACGGCGCAGTCCGTCGGCTCCTGGCTGGTGGGCCTCGGCTTCCTGCTCTTCGTCACGCTGGGGCGCCGTGCCTACAACGACATCGGGGCCCGGCGCACCATCGGCATCCTGTGGGACGTCGGCACCTTCTGGCCGCGCGCCGCACACCCCTTCGCGCCCCCCTGCTACGCCGAGCGGGCCGTCCCGGACCTCGCCTGGCGCATCTGTACGTGGATCGAGCAGAACGAGCGGACCGGGGGACGGCTCGTCATCTCCGGTCACTCCCAGGGCAGTGTGCTGGCCGCGGCCGCCGTCTGGCAGCTGCCCGCCTACGCCCGCCAGCGCGTCGCGCTCCTCACCCACGGCTCACCGCTGGAGCGGTTGTACGGACGCTGGTTCCCGGCCTACTTCGGCCCCGCCGCACTGGCCGAACTGCGGGACCAGGTCGACCGCTGGCGCAATCTGTGGCGTCCCACGGACCCGATAGGCGGCCCCGTGCGCGTGGCGGCCGACGGCCGGGGCCCGGCGGTGGACCGTGATCCGCTCAAGGACCCGCTGGTGTACGGCCGCTCCCGCCGCCATCCGCTGCCCGAACCGATCCTCGGACACGGGGACTACGCCGCCGACCCCGCCTTCGCCGAGGAACGCGCGGGCCTGCTGGCCCGGGTGGCGGTGCCACCACCCCGGCAGGGGGCCACACCCGGCAGCGCCGGGGAGAGGGGCGCCGGAGCGGGAGCGCCGGAGAGGGGAGCGCCGGACGGGAGCACCCGGGGCGGGGCGAAGAAACGCAGGGGGGAGGAGCGGGCCTGACGTCGTGGCGGATCCGCTCCCGGTGGGCCCTTCCGCCCCGGGCCTGCGGGAGCGGGTGGGCGTCGAGGCCGAGATCCTTGGCCTCGGGGCGGACGGGAGCGGGGCCGACGATTCCGTCCGCCCGGGTGGTGGGCTGGCGATTCCGTAGACCCGGGGGACCGGCCCGGTGCCTTCCGTACGGCCGGTCGTCTCACGGACCGGCCACCCGCCGGTGACCTCGCGGCACCGGGGCGGGCCGCGCGGCACCGGTCTCAGGGCAGCTCCGGCAGATCCTCCGGATAGAGCAGGGTCAGCGCGTCGGTGTCGACCTCGGCCAGCGCCGCGACCCGGCCCGCGTGCCGCTCCACCATCGACTCGAAGGTCTGGCGCGCGGTGCGGCCGTTGCCGAACGCGGCGCCCTTGGGGAGGGCCGTGAAGTACTTCACCAGGGCCTCCCCGGTGCCGTCGGCGAGCCGGTACTCGTGCTCCTCGGCCTGCTGTTCCACGATCCTGAGCAGCTCGTCCGCGCCGTAGTCCTGGAAGGTGATGGTGCGGGAGAACCGTGATGCCACCCCGGGGTTGACCGACAGGAACCGTTCCATCTCCGCCGTGTACCCGGCGACGATCACCACCACGGCGTCGCGGTGGTCCTCCATCAGCTTCACCAGGGTGTCGATGGCCTCCTTGCCGAAGTCCCGGCCGGAGTCCTCGGGGGAGAGGGCGTACGCCTCGTCGATGAAGAGCACACCGCCGCGCGCCCGGTCGAACGCCTCCTGGGTGCGGATCGCGGTCGAGCCGATGTGCTCACCGACCAGGTCGACGCGCGAGACCTCGACCAGATGCCCCCGGTCCAGGACATCGAGGGAGGCCAGGATCTCGCCGTAGAGCCGGGCCACGGTCGTCTTGCCGGTGCCGGGCGAGCCGGTGAACACCAGATGCCGTCGTACCGAGGCCGCCTTCAGCCCCGCCTCCTGACGGCGCCGCCCCACCTCGATCATGTTGATCAGCGAGCGGACCTCGCGCTTGACGCTCTCCAGACCGACCAGCGCGTCCAGTTCACCGAGGACGTCATCGGAGGTACGGGGAGGAGCGAGCGCGCCCGCCGGGGGCGCCGCGGGCGGTGCCGGTGGCGCCGGGGCCAGGGGCGCGGGGGAGAGCGGCGGGGCGGGAACGGGCGTCAGGAGCCCGGGGGCGGGCGCGTAGGCGGTGAACGGTGCGAGGCGTCCGGCTGCGACCGGCTCCGGAGCGGATCGTTCCAGCGCGGGCCGTACACCGCTCTCGTCGCCGCTGTTGCCCTCGGTGGCGAGCAGGGCGGGCTCGGCGAACTCGTAGCCCCCCCGGGCGCACCGCTCGGTGCGGCAGCGGCTCAGTGTGGAGCGGCAGCCCTCCATCACATGGAAGCCGTAGCCGCCGCTGTCGGAGATCCGGCAGCCCCGGAAGGTGCCCCTGCCCTGGGCCGACACATACACCCCGGCCTCGGCCGACCCGGTGATGACACAGCGCTCGATCACCGGATCGGCGCCCTTGGTGACGATGACTCCGGTGCCCACCGCGTCGACGACACAGCCCGCCAGGGTGCCGCCGCTGCCGTGGTCGCGGAACCAGGCGCCCGTGGACGCCTCCCGGATCCGGCAGTCGTCGAGCTGCGCGGTCGCCCCGTCGCTGACCGAGACGGCCGTGTTGCGGATCTGGAAGAGATCGCTGTCGACGACATCGGCGCGCGAGCCCCGGTCCAGGACGAAGAGCGCGTCCGGCACGTCGTGGACCCGGCAGGAGTCCAGCACCGCCGTGGCGCCGTCGCTGACCCAGACCGCCGGGTAGTCGCCCGTGCTGTCCTGTATCTCGCACTGGTTGGCGTCGACCCGGGTGCCCGGGTCCCACACCGACAGTCCATTGCGCCCGAAGCGGCGCACGGTGGAACGGGTGAGGGTGAGCACCGAACGCGACCGCAGGTCGATCGCGTTCTCCGGGATGTCGTGGATCTCGCAGTCGGACAGGGTCAGCACCGCGTCCGTGTCCAGGGTGACCCCGTCGGCCGAGGTGCGGTGGACCGTGGAGTCGGTGAGATGGGCGCTGGCCCGGGAGGCGATCTGGAGTCCCGCGCCCTTGATCTCGTAGATCTCGCAGCCGACGGCCTCCAGTCCGCTGCCCTCACCGCTGACGGCCAGACCCGCGCCGGAGGTGTGGTGCACCCGGCAGCGCTCCAGCCGGGGATGGGCGCCCCCGCGCACCGAGACACCGGCCCGGCCCGCCGCGACGACCTCGCACTCCTCGAACACCCCACCGCCGCCGTCCACCACGGCGATGCCGACCCCGGCCGGGTTATCGACCACACACCGCCGCACCGTGGGGCGGGCCGCGCCCCGCACTTCGAGGCCCGCCGCGGACCGGGTGGAGATCCGCAGATCGCAGAGGTCCGGCGTACCGTCCTCGACCAGCAGCGCGGGCGCCGTCGGGTCCTGCCCCTCCACCTGGATCCCGCGCACCGTGGCGGAGGCCCGAACGGTCAGCGGAACCCCGTCGGGGGGCGCGATCCGCACCGACCCCTCAGCGCCCTCGGCGCCGCGCAGGGTGATCGACCGCCGCACCACGAGGTTCTCCCGATACGTGCCCGGGGCGACCGTGAGGACGTCGCCGTCGCCCGCGGCCTCCAGGGCCGCCGCGAGGGAGGCGTACTCATCCGTGCGGCGCCGCCACCGCGACGTGCCCGTGTGGGTCACCTGGACCGTGCCCTGTGCCATGGTGCTGCTCTGCCCCCACCTTCGTGAGTCTCTTCCGGCGCGCCTCGGCGAAGGGGGACGCCCCCTGGGGAACCGCTGCCCACGGCGGCGGCGTCCGAACGTCCGCCGTGCCCGGAGCGCCCCGGGCCGTCGCCGTGTGCCCGGCGGCCCGGATCGGGGCGACCCGCCGCGCCCGGTGGCGGCTCCACCGCGCGCGGGGACGTGGCCCCGACCCCGTGAGGGGGTCGCACCACCGTAGCGCGCGTGGGCGCGGGGAGTTGACGCCCGCTGACGGCGGGCCGGCCGGCCGACGGCCGCGGCGGGGCCGAACCGATCCACCCCGGGCCCGGACGGACCGGGCGGATCGCGGGGGAATGGCATGCGCATCGCGGGGGAAAGCCGGGCGGATCGCGTGGGGCATCCGGGCGAACGGCCTGAGGGAGGGGCGCCGGGACGGTGTGGCGCACGCCTCGCGCGGGAGCTGTCCGGCGCATGGCGGGTGTGATCCGGCGACGGGGGCTGGGGCCGGGGCACGACCGGCGGAGGAAGGGCGGGAGGACGCGCGGCGGCGTCACGTCATGGCGAGGCGAAAGCGATGTCATCCCTACCGGACCCCCTTCCCTGTCCGGGCAACGGACGGGACGGCACACGGGGTTCCCGCAGACCTCGTCGGGTGTGAACCCCGTGGCCCTGACGGCTGGGAGCGGAGGGACGAAGAGGAGAAGAGAAAGAAGAGGGTGGAGAGGGATGGAGAGGGTGGCGAGGGTGGCGAGGGTCGGAATCGAGGGTGAGGGTGCGAGGAGGGCTCCGGGGAGGACTCCTCAGCGGACGGGGTCAGTAACCCTGGCCGGGATGGGGGCGGTTGTACGGGTCCTGATAGGGCGCCGGGGCGGGCGCGGGCGCGGGCCGGTGCGCGGCCGGTCGCATCGCCTCGTAACCGGTGGGCGCCGGACGCTGCTGGGGCTGCGGGTAGGGCGCCGGAGCCGGATAGCCGCGCGGGGCCGGGGGCTGCTGCTGCGGGATGTAGGGCGCGGGCGCCTGCTGGAGCGGCACGGGGGCGGCCGGGGTCTGCGGGTACCCGTACCCGTAGCCGGGCGCGGAATGGGCGCTGGACGGCCCGGCCGGAAGGGCGGGGAGCGCCGCGGGGAGGGCCGGCAGATGGCTGCCGGTGTCGTACGCGGAAGGCACTCGGATCGGGGCGATCTGAGGCGTGCCCCGCTCCGCGACCAGAGAGTCGTAGATCGGGGTGTCAGCGAAGAACGGTGCGGAGTAGTAGCCGCCGCCGTAGGAGGCGCGGGGGGAGGTCATGGGACCTAAGTTAAGCCCTCCCTGGCCGGATGGGGAGCCCGGTATGTGGGTTGTTTCGGGAGATGCCGCGACACAGTAAGCCCCAATGTGAGCGAACCTGGGAAAATCGGTCGCGAAGGGCGGTAGGAATGGCGTAAAGAGCAGGTTGAGAGTGGGTTACTGACGGGTTCTCGGCGGTTCTGAGGCATCCGGAAGAGGTGTACGGAAGGCGTATCGACGCGGTACTGGCGTCGTATTGGCGTCGTATCGGGGAACCGGCTCGCCCAACGGGCCGGAGCAGGGGTCGGAGCGCGGATCCGAAGCGGACCGGAAGCGGTCGTCGGCGGGCGGGAGACGGCCGTGGCGGGAGCGCCGCGCGGTTCCCCGGTGCCGGAGGACGCCGTGTCGCGGGCGCGCGGAGGCCAACACGGCTACGTTGGGCGACTGCCGCACTTCTGGACACTCCGACGCGCGATGGGGGTCAGCATGTCCATGCTTAAGGGAGCCAACACACCGGTACCGGCGCCACGGGTACGGGTCGAACTGGGCTGGCGGGCCGGGCCCGCCGTGCCCGATGTCGACGCCTCCGCCCTCCTGCTCGCCACCGGTTCGGGGAAGGTCCGCTCGGACGCGGACTTCGTCTTCTACAACCAGCCGTCCCACGCCTCCGGCGCCGTGCGCCACGAGGGCAAGCGGACCGGGGCGGACGCCGTGACCGACACGGTCGCCGTCGACCTCGCGGGCGTGGAGCCCGGGATCGAACGCATCATCGTGGCCGCCTCCGCCGACGGCGGCAGCTTCGGGCAGGTGCCCGGACTCCATGTACGGGTCGTCGACGCCTCCTCCGGCATCGAGATCGCCCGTTACGACAGCCAGGACGCGACCGTGGAGACGGCCTTCGTGGTCGGGGAGCTCTACCGGCGCCAGGGCGCCTGGAAGTTCCGGGCGGTCGGACAGGGCTACAGCTCGGGACTGACGGGGCTGGCGACGGACTACGGCATCACGGTCGACGAACCGGGCCCCGCCGCCGCCCCCGCGGCTCCGGCCCCATCCGCCGCACCCGTGACACCCACCGCCGCACCCGCGGCGCCGGTCGCCCCCGCGCCGCCGGTGGCCCCCGCCGCTCCGGCGCCGCCCGCCGCCCCCGTACGTCTCACCAAGGTCACGCTGACCAAGGAGGCGCCCACCGTCTCCCTCACCAAACAGGGCGGCACCTCCGGCGCCATGCGCGTCAACCTCAGCTGGCAGGTCCGCAAGCAGTTCAAGGGCTGGGGCGCCAAGCTGGGCCGGGCCATCGCCATGCACGGCGACCTGGACCTCGACCTGTGCGCCCTCTTCGAGCTCACCGACGGGCGCAAGGGTGTCGTGCAGGCCCTGGGCAACGCGTTCGGCGGGCTCGGACAGCCCCCGTACATCCATCTCGACGGCGACGACCGCACCGGAGGGACCCCGGGCGAGAACCTCACCATCAACCTCGACCACCGCGACGAGCTCCGCCGTGTCCTCATCTTCGTGACCATCTACGAGGGCGCGCGCAGCTTCGCCGACCTCGACGCGACGGTCACCCTCCAGCCCCAGCACGGCGCGCCCATCGACTTCACCCTCGGCGAGTGCACCGTCCCCTCCAATGTCTGCGCCCTCGCGCTGATCACCAACACCGGCTCGGACCTCCTGGTCCAGCGCGAGGCCCGGTTCCTCGTGCCCGACCGGGGCGTCAGCCCCCAGCGCACCGTGGACGCCGCCTACGGCTGGGGCATGAACTGGACGCCCGGCCGTAAGTGACACGAGGTCAACGCTCCGGCGCGGCCGTGGGACGGGCGTAGGTACGCCCCTTCCAGGCCGCGCCGCGGCCCCGGTGGTGGCGGACCGCCGAGTCCACCGTCATCAGCACATACAGCAGTGCCGTGTACGGCAACAGCGCGGCGAGCGCCACCGGCTGCCCGTAGTACCGCAGCATCGGCGCGTAGCTCCCCGCCATCACCGCCCATGCCGCCCCACCCGCCACGGCGGCCACCAGGTCCCCGCCGAGGACGCCCGCGAGCAGCGCCACCGGCGGCGCCAGATAGACCAGCGCGAGCCCCACGACCGCCCCCACCAGCACCACGGGGCTGTACCAGAGCTGCGCGTACGCGCTGCGCGCCACCATCCGCCAGAGGTCCACCAGCCGGGGATAGGGCCGTACGCTCTCCACCCCCTCGGCGAGCCCCAGCCAGATCCGGCCGCCGGACCGCTGGACCGCGCGCGCCAGGGACACATCGTCGATGACGGCCTGCCGGATCGACTCCGGCACCCCCGCCCGCCGTGCCGCCTCGGCCCGCAGCAGCACACAGCCCCCGGCCGCGGCGGCGGTCCGCGCGCCCGGCCGGTTGACCCGGCGGAAGGGGTAGAGCTGCGCGAAGAAGTACACGAACGCCGGGACCACCAGCCTCTCCCAGCCGCTGACCACCCGCAGCCGCGCCATCTGGGAGACGAGATCGAGCCCGTGGCCCCGTGCGGCGGCCACCAGCGTCCGCAGACTGTCCGGGGCGTGCGCGATATCGGCGTCGGTGAGCAGCAGGTACTCCGGCGCGAAGGACCGCCGCGCCCGCCCGCCGTCCGCGTCACCCCAGGGACGCGTGTCGGTGCCCCCGGTGACGTACGGGGTCGGCGCGGCGTCGTACGAGGTGGGCGCGGCCTCTCTTGTCACGTGTTCCGCCCCGGTGGCGGTCACACGTTCCGCCCGGGTGGCGTGGTCCTTTCCCGCGGCGGGTCCCACGTCCTCCGCGGAGATATCCGCCTCTGCGGCGGCGGGTTCCCCGTCGGCCCGGCCGCGACCCTGGTCACGCGCCAGCGCGATCCCGTGGCGCAGCGCCCAGAGCTTCCCCGTCCAGCCGGGCCCGGGTTCGCCGGGGGCGGTCACGGTCAGCGCGAGCCCCTGGTGCCGCGCCGCCAGGGCGCGGGCGAGCTCCCCCGTACCGTCCGTACTGCCGTCGTCGACGAGGATCACCCGGGCCCGCCCGGGATAGTCCTGGGCGAGCAGCGACGGAAGGCTCAGCGGCAGCACGGCCGCCTCGTCCCGGGCCGGGACGATGACGGCGACATCAGGCCATTCCCCGCCGGTGGTCCCGCCGGGGGCGGCGGAGGCCGGGGGCAGCCGCTGATCCGTGCGCCAGAAGAAGCCCTGGCCCAACAGGAGCCATCCCCAGGCGAACAGCGATCCGGCGGCGGTCCAGGCGAGGGCGCTCATGCGCCGCAGTCTGCACCACGGGCCCGGCCCCCGGGGGCGTGTCGACTATGGTTGCCGGGTGAAGATCGCGCTCATGGACTCAGGAATCGGCCTCCTCGCGGCGGCCGCCGCGGTGCGCCGGCTGAGGCCGGACGCGGATCTCGTGCTGTCGTCGGACCCCGAGGGGATGCCCTGGGGTCCGCGTACCCCCGAGGACGTCACCGAGCGGGCGCTCGTGGTGGCGCGCGCCGCCGCCGCGCACGCCCCGGACGCCCTGATCGTGGCCTGCAACACCGCCTCCGTCCACGCGCTGCCCGCGCTCAGGGCCGAGCTGGAGCCCGCCGTCCCCGTCGTGGGCACGGTTCCGGCGATCAAGCCCGCCGCGCTCGGCGGCGGACCCGTCGCGATCTGGGCGACCCCCGCCACCACCGGCAGCCCCTACCAGCGCCGTCTGATCCGGGACTTCGCCGACGGGGTCGAGGTCACCGAGGTGCCCTGCCCCGGGCTCGCGGACGCCGTGCAGAGCGCCGACGAGCAGGCGATCGAGCGCGCCGTGGCCGCCGCCGCGGCGCTGACCCCCGGTGACGCGCGGGACATCGTCCTCGGCTGCACCCACTACGAACTCGTCGCCGACCGGATCCGCGCCGCCCTCGGCCGCCCGGTCGCCTTCCACGGCTCCGCCGGGGCGGTCGCCGCCCAGGCGC